>NZ_PSUG01000021.1:0-60181 GCF_002931755.1 Rathayibacter sp. AY2B3
GCCGAAGTCGGACACGAAGGCCGCTCCTGCGCCGCCGCGGCCGACGACGTCGCCGCCCGCCGCGAGGAACCCCTCGACCACGGCGCGGCCCGCGGCCTGTCGGTTGCAGCTGTTCCGGCCCGCGCCGTCCGACCCGGCTGCCCCGTTCCTCCCGTCCTGCCCCGTCTCTCCCACCCGTTCCAGCCCGTCCCGTCTCAGGAGGACCGATGCCGTCCCGCTCCGCCCGCTCCACCGGGATCGTCCTCGCCGCCCTCGGACTCGTCGCCGTCGTCCTCGCGATCGTGCTGCTCGTCCGGCCCGCCGGCGGGGGAGCGCCCAGCGCCGGCACGGCGTCCACGGGTCCGTCCTCGGAGCCGTCCGGGGCCGCTCCGCCGACCACCGCCGCTCCGGGCTCCGCCGAGGCGGCCGACGGCGCCGACGCCCCCGCACCGACGGCCTCCACCGCACCGTCCGGCACCGAGCCGGTCACCGGATCCGACGCTCCTCCCGCGATCGTCTCCTTCGCCTCCACCCCCGCCTCCGTCGACTGCGAGGGCGATCAGGAGCGAGCCGAGGCCGAGGGCGACAGCACCTCCCGAGAGCAGCAGCCAGGAGCCGGTCTCCACTCCGGTGGAGGGGAGGCCGCCGGGGCCGGTCGGCGCGGTGATCGGCGCGGCCGTGGCGGTCGGTCCGGCCGTTGGCACGACCGTCGGCACGACCGTCGGCTCCGGGGTCGCCGTGGGCTCGGGGCTCACGGTCGGCTCGGGCGTCGCGGTCGGCTCGGGCGTCGCCGTGGGCTCCGGAGTCGCGGTCGGCTCCGGAGTCGCGGTCGGCTCAGGCGTCGCGGTCGGCTCCGGCGAGCCGGTCGGCTCCGGCGTCGGCGTGGGCTCCGGGGTCCCCGGCAGCTCGACGGCGGCGCCCTCCGGCGCCACGGCGAGCAGCGCCCGGGCGACGTCGCTGAAGGCTCCGACCGGGTGGTTGCGGAACACCGGCGAGGTGCCGAAGAGGAAGCCCTCGGTGCCCGACTCCGTCGAGAACGAGACGGCCGAGGCCTGACCGGCCGCGTCGCTCCGGGACTGCCCCTCGGAGTCGACCCAGTGCCCGGCGACGAACGTGCCGTCCTCCGAGTAGCTCTGCTCGACCGCGACCGACTCGTCGAAGCCGCCGAACCACAGCGCGGGCGAGACGAAGGCGGTGTCCTGCGGGTAGTCGCCGAGGACTCCGCCGGCCGGCGTCTCGACCGAGACGATGCCGTTGGAGCCGCTGGTGCCGGTCTGCGCGGTCAGCTCGGCCAGGCCGAAGTCGGACACGAAGGCCGCTCCTGCGCCGCCGCGGCCGACGACGTCGCCGCCCGCCGCGAGGAACCCCTCGACCACGGCGCGGCCCGCGGCCTGCTCCGGGGTGAAGGAGAGGGCCCGTCCCACGTAGAGCACGTCGGCGCCGTCCAGAGTCGCGGTGCCCGAGGCGAGCGCGTCCGCGTCCACGGCGACCGCGTCGGCGAAGCCGAGCTTGGCCAGCGCGTCGCGGTCCTCGTTCGTGCCGGAGTAGGCGATGCGGAGGGTGTCGAGCGCCTTCCCGTCCTCGGCGCGCACGCGGTCGGCGGTGGTCGCGGTGAAGTCGACGCCGAAGACGGCGGCGGCCCCCTCGGCGGCGGCGAGTCCGGCGGCGTCGGCGCGCAGGGCGATGGTGCCGTCCTCGAACTGCTCGAGCGCGACTCCGTCGGCCAGCAGCGCGTTGACGGCCTGGTACTCCAGGACGCCGCGCGGCTCGAAGGCGAGGTAGTCGGCGCCCGCCGGGACGGAGCCGGTCGGAGCCACGGCGGTCACCGGCTCCAGGCCGACGGCCGGGAGAGCGTCCGTGGTGGAGCCGATCGCCTGCACGTCGGCGCCCCAGAGGAGCGAGAGGCTCCAGGCCGAGACGTCGTACATCTCGGGCACGCGGCTCGAGATGTCGCTGCCGTCGGCGAGGAGGACGTTGGCGAGGCCTCGGACCGACTGGTGCATGTCGACGAGGTAGGTGCCCGCCGGGTAGGAGACGCCTCCGACGCTCGTGGCGGACGTGGTCCGCGACACCTCGACGCCGTGGGCGAGGAGCTGCTCGACGAGGGTCTCGGCGTCCGAGACGGAGCGCTGCGTGCCGTCGACCGTAATCATGTAGGCGCGCGGGTACTCGGTCGTGTAGACGTCGGTCTCGTCCCAGATCTCGGTCCACTCGGTCGGCATGCCCGCGGGCAGGTCGGCCGCGGAGACGTCGGCGGGGATCTCGACGGCGGGGGCGCCGGTGACGCCGCGCTCGAAGATGGCGACCTGGTTGCTCAGAAGGGCGTCGCGATTGGCCTCGATGTAGTCGACGGAGGCGTCCATGACGATCCCGGCGACCTCGACGTCGATGTCCGCGTTGGCCTGGCCCTGGGCGATCTCCTCCGGAGTGGTGTTCGCCGTGCGGCCCAGCGGCAGCTCCACCGTGTTGGTGATGGCGCCCTGGAAGGCGACGTACTGCGGAGCGAAGATGGGGGGCCAGTCGTCCCAGCCCGCGCGGATGTCGCGGTAGGGGATGAGGATCTTCCCGGTGTTGTCCGTGGTGGCGCTGCCGTCCTCGGCGAGGTAAGTGTTGCCGGGCACGTCGGCCTCGACGACGCGGCGCTCGATCTCGAGTGCGGTCGCGTAGGCGTGCGGGAGGAAGAGGTCGTACTCGTAGTTCTCGCCGTGCGGCGGGCCGCAGGGCTCGACCTGGAGGATCCCGGTGTAGCCGTGGATGTCGATGAAGTACGTGGGCTGGAGGACGCTGGAGAGGTCGCGGATCACGGCCGCCTCGCTGGTCGCTCCGGTGATCATGTCGCGGTTCGGGTCGTAGCCCGCGGCGACGGCGCGCTGGCCGAGGGCCCGGCCGTCGGGGTTGTTCGTGACGGTGAAGTAGAGGCGGTTGCCCTCGAGCAGCGTCTCGGTCTCGGCGTCCTCGGCGGTGGCGACGCCCTCGATGTACTCGAGGATCGCGTCACTTCCCTCCCACTCGTTGCCGTGGATGTTGCCGTTGAACCAGACCGGCACCTTGTACCCGTCCATCAGCTCGACGTCGGCGGCCGCGGCGGCGGGCTCGTACTTGAGCCGGTCGCGCCACTCGGCCTGCTGCGCCGTCTCGGCCTCGGTCTCGGGAGCGGTGACGGTGACCAGATAGATGTCGCGGCCGAGGCCGGACTTCCCGACCACCTGGGTCGAGACCCGGTCGGAGCGGGCGGCGAGCGCGTTGAGCTGCGGCGCGATGGCGTCGTAGGGGGTGACTCCGCGCAGGAGCGAGGCGTCGGTCGGGTCGACGGGCACCTCGGTCAGCGGGGTCTGCTGCGGGTAGCTGGTCGGCACCGCGATCGGGGCGGACGGCGGACGCACGATGTCCACGCGGGTGTAGTCGGCGGGTGCCGCGGTCGTGGCGGTCGCGGGCGGCGCGACCAGGAGGCCGCCGGCGGCGAGCGCGAGCGCGGCGCATCCGGAGGCGAGGGCGGTTCGAGATCTCAAGCGGAGTTCTTCCCTTGTCGAGGCGTGACGGAACGGATCGGGCCCCCGTCGGCGTCTGGATCTCCGAATCGGATGTGAACCCTCTCAGGAAGATAGAGGCTCCATGTTTCCGTCGCGTGTCGGCCGGGTCAGGTCCGCGAGATGCCACATCGGTACGCCTCGGCGGGCGTGTCGCATACCGGACTGGCATCTCGCGGAGGGAGGACGGCCGGTCCGGTCAGAGGAAGAGGGAGAGGACGAGGGTCGCGCCGAGTGCGAGGACGGAGGCGAGGGAGACGCCGACGGTCACCGACTTGAGGGCGCCGCGGACCGACTGGCCGAGGAAGCTCTGCAGCAGCCAGAAGGTGTTCGAGGTGACGTGGATGCAGAACAGCGCGCCGGAGCCCGCGGCGAGCGCGATCAGCAGCGGGTCGAGGCCGAGCGTGGCGGCGACCGGCGCGACGACTCCGGCGGCCGTGATCGCCGAGAGGGTGACCGAGCCGACCGCGATGTGCAGCACGGCCGCCATCACCCAGACGAGCAGCAGCGGCGCGGTCGCCGAGGTCGAGAAGTAGCCCTTCAGGATCTCGCCGAGGTCGCCCTGCGCGATCACCGCGGCGAGCGCCCCGCCGACGCCGGTGAGCAGGAAGATCTGCCCGCCGTCCTGGAAGCCCTTGGCGACCGCCTTCTCCATCCGCGCAGTGCCCACGGTGGACCGGCCGACGACTCCGGTGCCGATCACGGCGAGGAGGAGCGCGATGACGGGGTTCCCGAGGAACTGCAGCACCGGCAGCTCGATCCCGGAGACGGTGAGCACCGCCTGCGCGGCGATGAGCAGCAGGGCGAGGAGCATGGGAGCGAAGAGGAGCAGGAGCGGGCGCTCGCGAGCGCCGTCCGGCTCGGCGGGGGACGGGCTCCCTCCGTCCGAGTCGTCGTGCGACGCGTCCACCGCCCCTCCTGGTGCGCCCGAGGACGCCCCGGGCAGCGCTCTCGCGCCGAACGTCGGCAGCCGAGCGGACTCCGCGGAGGATCCCGCTCCCACGGTCGCGAGGCCCGTCGTATCGTCGCGCACGACCAGCTGCTCGTCGCGGGCCGGGTCCCAGAAGCCGAGGCGGAACGCGAGCGACATCAGCAGGATCGTGACCACGACCGTCGGCGCCACCACCGCGAACCCGCCGAGCATCATCACGCCCAGGGGGACTCCGAGCAGCCCCGCGAGCGCGACGGCGGCGAACCCCGGCACCATCATCACGATGCCCGTTTCGAGCCCGACGGCGAAGGTGACGGCGACGATGCCGGTGCCGGCCCGCCCCAGCCGCGGTGCGATCCGCCGGGCGAGGGGGGCGGCGATCACGATCAGCGCGTCGACGAAGATCGTCTGCAGGTAGGTGGCGAAGGAGAGTCCGAGCGCGTAGGGGATGCCGCGGCGGCCGAAGACGCGCATCAGGCCCTCGACGAGCCGGACGACGGCGCCCATCTCGTTGAGCATCGCGCCGATGAGCACGCCCCACCCGATCAGGAGGCCCGCCTCCATCATCACCTCGCCGAAGCCGGTGGTCATCGTGGAGACGGTGTCGACGGGGCCGAGACCGGTGAGCAGGCCGATCGCAGCGGCTCCGACGGCCAGCGCCAGCACCGGGTTGAACCGGAAGCGCACGATCGCGACGACCACCGCGACGATCACGAGGGCGACGACGCCCAGGGTGTACCACTCGGGCATGACGTCCTCCTCCGCCCGCGACTGCGCGTGCCGTCACACCCTAGGGGACCGCCGCGCACCCCCTCGCCCCCGCCGGGCGCGGGGCCCTAGCGTGGACGCATGGCACTGACGCTCCCCGAGCCCCGACTCCCCTCCCTCCTCGACTCCCCCGTCCTGCGCTGGGGCGTCGTCGCCCCCGGCTCGATCGCCGGCTCCTTCGTCGAGGCGCTGCAGAAGCACACCCGGCAGCGCGTGGTCTCGGTCGGCTCCCGCTCGCTGGAGCGCGCGGAGCGGTTCGCGAGCCGGTTCGGGATCGAGCGGGCCTCGGCCGGCTACGAGGCCGTGGTCGAGGATCCGGAGGTCGACGTCGTCTACATCGCCTCCCCGCACTCGGAGCACGCCCGCCAGGCGCTGCTCGCCATCGCCGCGGGCAAGCACATCCTGGTCGAGAAGCCGTTCGCGCCGACCCCGGGCGAGGCCGAGATGATCGTGCACGCCGCGCGCGACGCCGGAGTGTTCGCGATGGAGGCGATGTGGATGCGCTACCTGCCGCACATGGACGTCGTGCGGCAGCTGCTCGCGGACGGAGCGGTCGGCGCGCCCGCTGTCGTCTCGGCCGACTTCGGCGCCGCCTTCGACTTCGACCCCTCCAGCCGCATCTTCGACCCGGCGCTCGCGGGCGGCGGCCTGCTGGACGTCGGCGTCTACGCCTCCTCCTTCGTCTCCATGGTGGCGGGCACCCCGCAGAGCACCGTCGTCGCCGGCAGCCTGACCTCGACCGGCGTCGACGCGACCGCGACGATCGTCGGCAGCCACGCGCACGGGGTGCAGTCGGTGGCCACCTCGACCGTGCTCGCCGACACCCGGCACGCGGCGAGCGTCGCGGGGCGCGCGGGGCGGATCGACGTGCATCCGTCGTTCTGGACGCCGGGCGGCGTGACGCTCACCCGCGGCTCCGAGAGCGGATCGTGGATCGACCGGACGCCGCTCCAGGGCGGCGAGGGCCTCGCCTGGGAGGCGCTGCACGTCGCGCAGTACGTGACGGAGGGGCGCAGCGAGTCGCCGCTGCACCCGCTCGACGAGGTGGTCGCCGTGGTGCGGACCCTCGACGACGCGCGCCGCCGGCTCGGCGTCTCGGTGTAAGGCGGGGCGGGCCGGGGTCTCAGCTCGGACTGCCGGGGCGGGTGCGGTGCGCAGGAGCGCGTGCGATCTGCAGGTGTGCGATCTGCAGGAGCGCGTGCGATCTGCAGGCGTGTGTGCGATCTGCAGGTGTGCGTGCGATCTGCAGGACGCTGGGTGATTCACAGGTGCGATTCGCAGGGGATCGGCCGAGTCCGGAGACGTTCTGCTCGCAGAACGAGGCATCTCGCTCGGATGCCCTGCAGACGGCACGATCCCCTGCAGGCCGCACGATCGCCTGCAAACGGCACAGTCGCCTGCAACCCGTAGAGTCCCCTGCAAACGGCACAGTCCCCTGCAAACCGCACAGTCGCCTGCAGACCGCACAGCGGCCCTCAGCCCGCCGGCAGCTCGACGCGGAAGCTCGTGCGCCCCGGCTCGGACGCGACGAGGACGCGCCCGCCGTGGGCGTCGACGACCGCCGCCACGATCGCCAGGCCCAGCCCCGTCGATCCGGTTGTGCGGGCTCGGGAGGAGTCGCCGCGGGCGAAGCGCTCGAACAGCACCGGCACCAGCTCCGGCGCGATGCCCGGGCCGGAGTCGGTGACCGTCACGACAGCGATCGGCCGCCCCTCCGCCACCTCCTCGGCGAGCGCTGCCACGATCCGGGTGCCGGGGGGCGTGTGCACGGTCGCGTTCCGCAGCAGGTTGGCGACCACCTGGTGCAGCCGGAAGGCGTCGCCGCGGATCTCGATCGGCTCCTCGGGGAGCTCGAGGTCCCACTCGTGGTCGGGGCCCGCGGCGTGCGCGTCCGAGAGCGCCTCGATCACGAGCAGTGTCAGATCCACCGGCTCCTTCTCGAGGTCGCGGCCCTCGTCGAGGCGGGCGAGCAGGAGGAGGTCCTCGACCAGCGAGGTCATGCGGGTGGCGGCGGACTCGATGCGGTCGAGGGAGTAGGCCGCCGATTCCGACAGCTCGGTCCCGCCGCGCCGGGGCAGCTCCGCGTAGCCGCGGATCGCCGCGAGGGGGGTGCGCAGCTCGTGCGAGGCGTCGGCGACGAACTGCCGCACCTTGTCCTCGCTCGCCTGCCGCGACTCCAGAGCACCGGTGACGTGGTCGAGCATGCGGTTGAAGGCGGCGCCGACGCGGCCGACCTCGGTGCGGGTGTCGGCGTCCTCCTCCGGGACCCGCTCGACCAGCTCGACGGCGCCGCGGTCCAGCGGCAGCTCGGCCACGCGGGTCGCCGTCGCCTCCACGCGCTCCAGGGGCCGCAGGGCCACGCGGATGATCACGGTGGCGACGAGGGCGACGAGCAGCATCGCCAGCAGCACCACCACGACGACCACCCAGGTGAGGGAGGCGAGCGTCTCGGCGACCTCACCCAGGGGGACGCCGACGACCACCACGGAGCCCTCGACCGCGGCCGCGCGCACGCGGTACGTCCCGAGGCTCCCGGACAGCTCGATGGTCGCCTCCTCGCCCCCCGCGGCGACGGCGGCCGCGAGCACCGAGTCGGCGGGGTCAGAGAACTGCCGGCAGACCCCGTCGGCATCGACGTAGGCGCCGATGAAGGAGCCGTCCGAGCCCTGGACGGCGGTGATGGTGCTGAGGTTCTGGCTCGGGCCGCTCCCGAAGGATCCGCTCGGGCAGGTCGTGGCCTGCTCGATCGCACTCGGCCCGCCGAAGCGGCTCGGCCCGTCGAAGTCCTGGAGGCGCGTGATCGACTGGCTGAGCGATGCATCCGTGCTGCCGTAGAGGATCGAGCGCGCCGAGAGCACGCTGACCGCTCCCACGACGCCCGCCGTCACCGCGACGAGCGCGACCACGGCGACGACCATCCGCCGCCGCAGGGTCCACGGCGCGCGCCGGCCGTGGCGGGAGCGGCGGAGGGCGGAGCGGGTCGCGAAGTCGCCGAGCGACGGGCGGCCGGGGCGGCTCACTGGTCGGCGGGCTTCAGGAGGTAGCCGGCGCCGCGCACCGTGTGGATCATCGGCGAGCGGCCGGCGTCGATCTTCTTGCGCAGGTACGAGATGTAGATCTCGACCACGCTCGACTTGCCGCCGAAGTCGTACGACCAGACCCGGTCGAGGATCTGGGCCTTGCTGAGCACACGGCGCGGGTTGCGCATCAGGAAGCGCAGCAGCTCGAACTCGGTGGCGGTCAGCTCGATCTCGTCGCCGCCCCGGCGGACCTCGTGGCTGTCCTCGTTCAGCACCAGGTCCCCCACGACGACCTCGGGGTCGTCCGCGTCGTTGGCGAGCAGGGTGCTGCGGCGGATGAGGCCGCGCATCCGCGCGACCAGCTCCTCGAGGGAGAAGGGCTTGGTGACGTAGTCGTCGCCGCCGGCGGTGAGCCCGGCGATCCGGTCGTCGAGCGCGTCCTTCGCGGTGAGGAAGAGGACCGGGGTCTCGCTGCCGTCGGCGCGGACCCGCTGCAGGACCTGGAGGCCGTCGATGTCGGGGAGCATCACGTCGAGCACGATCACGTCGGGCCGGAACTCGCGGGTGATGGTGATCGCGGCGCGGCCCTCGGCGGCGGTGCGCACCTCCCAGCCCTCGTAGCGCAGCGCCATCTGGAGCAGGTCGGTGAGGGTGCTCTCGTCGTCGACGACGAGGACGCGGATCGGCGTCCCGTCGGCCCGCTTGAGGCGGGTGCGCTGCGCGGGGGCGAGGTGCTTCGAGGGGGCCGGGGTGCTCATGACTCCAGTATCGGGAGTTCCCTATGGATCGGCTATGACCGGCCGATGCCCTCGCTGTGCGCTCCCGATGAGTCCTCGGCGGGATCGGCGTCGAGCTCCTCCGGAGCGATCGCGGCGGTGCGCGCGTAGCCGCGGACCCGTCGGTCGATGAAGGTCGCCGCCCAGAGCAGGACGCCGATCACGAGCAGCACCCCCGCGATCCCGTACTGGGCCGTGTCGCGCCCCGAGGTGATCGGCAGCACCAGGTAGACGCAGGCGATCGCGCCCAGCACCGGCAGCACGGTGGGGGTCCGGAAGTGCCGGTGCTCGACCGGCTGGCGCCGCAGCACCAGAACGGAGACGTTGACGACGGCGAAGACCGCCAGCAGGAGGAGGGAGGTCGTCCCGCCCAGCAGCACCGCGATGGGGTCGGAGGGGTCCCGCGACACGTAGGCGGTGAGGAGCAGGGCGATCACCGTCGTGAAGAGGATCGCGGCCCACGGCGTGCGCCGTCCGCGCAGCACGTTCTGCAGGAACGGCGGCAGCACGCCCTGGCGGCTCATCCCGTAGAGCAGGCGGCTGGCCATCATCATGTTGATCAGCGCGCTGTTGGCCACGGCGAAGAGCGAGATGAAGGGCAGGAGCGTCGAGATCGGGAAGTCGGGCGCCGCGGCCTCGACGACCGTGACGAGCGGAGTGTCGTTGCCCGCCAGCTCCCCCACGGGAACGATCGCGACGGCGAGCGTGGACACGAGCACGTAGACCACAGCGGTGATGCCGAGACCCGTGAGCATCACGCGCGGGAAGATGCGGCTGGGCTCCTTCGTCTCCTCCGCCATGTTCACCGAGTCCTCGAAGCCGACCATCGCGAAGAACGCCAGCGAGGTCGCGGTGCTCACCGCGAGCAGCAGCGACTTGTCCTCCGGTGCCTCGAACGCGACCACCCGCGAGAAGTCGGCCTGCCCGCCGAACACCGCGAAGAAGCAGACGAAGATCACCAGCAGCAGGCCCGAGAGCTCGATGAGGGTGAGCACCACGTTCAGCCCGACGCTCTCGGCGACACCGCGCAGGTTGACCAGGGCGATGCAGACCATGAACACCAGCGCGATGCTCAGGCGCGTCCCCGCACCGTCGCCGAGGCCGAACCCGATCGCGAAGTTGCTCGCGAAGGCGCCCGAGGCGGCGGAGGCCGAGGTGATCCCGCTCGCCATCACGGTGAAGCAGACGAGGAACGTGACGAAGTGGATCCCGAACGCCTTGTGCGCGTAGAGCGCGGCGCCGGCCGCCTGCGGGTACTTCGTCACCAGCTCCAGATAGGAGCAGGCGGTCAGGGTGGCGACGACGAACGCGATCACGAAGGGGAGCCACGCGGCCCCGCCGACCTCGGCCGCGACCTGCCCGGTGAGCGCGTAGATCCCGGTGCCGAGGATGTCGCCGACCACGAACAGCAGCAGCAGCTTGGGGCCGAGCACCCGCTTGAGCTCGGGTGGGGCGGCGGTCTCTCTCGTGGCGGTCATCGTCGGCCCCTCCCCCGTTGCGGATGTGCGCGAGCCTACGACCGCGGGCACCGCCCCGGGAAGAGCGGGCGCCCGGGGAGCAGGAGTCGACGACACCTGCGACTCCGCCGTCGCGCCGTGCGCAGCGACGCCTCCACCTCGCGGGCGGGAGGCTGCGCGAGGCGGTCTGACCGGATGCTGCCACGGCCGGAGCTTGCCCGAGCGTCCAGCGGAGCCCTCCCTCTCCGCGGTGCAGCGATCGATCCTGCAGGGCCTCGCCGCCGGGCTCACCGACGAGGCGCTCGCGGCACGGCTGGACCTCAGCGTGCGCACCTGCCGTCGGCACATCGCCGGTCTCTTCGATCTGCTCGGCGCCGAGAGCCGCTTCCAGGCCGGCGTGCTCGCGGCCCGGCAGGGCTGGCTGCCGGTCCGGCCGCGCTGACGCCGGCCGTCGCCGCGCTCAGCGGCGGAGCGGTCGTGCCGGAACGGCGTGTCCGCTAGCGGACACGTCCGCTTCCGGCTCTTGTCCCGGCGCTCTCCCAGGTCGAACATGGGGACCGCCGCCGACATCCGATGACGGGCGGCCTCCGCACCGCGACTCCGTACCCGACGGTGCCGCGGCATCGACGCCCGCGCCGTACCCGACGGACCGCGGCGCGTCAGCGACCTGAGCCGAACGCGCGCACAGGCGCTTCTCCGGCGCGACGTCCGGCACCCCCGACCGACGACGCATCGGGCCTCCGCTTCCGCCTACCCGAAGAGCTCACCCATGAACCCCAGTACCCCCGCCCGGTCCAGTCCTCCCGCTCCACCCGAGATCCGCCCGCTCCTGACGCGCCAGCAGCGCGTCGCCAGCCCCCGTGCCGTCACCAGCCGCGCCAAGCAGCAGTCGCCCTCGCTCATCATGATCGTGCTGCTCTCCGGCGCCGGCGCTCTGCTCTACGGCGCGTTCCTGCTCAACCCGCGCAACATCGGCGACCCTCTCCCGTTCGCCATCGTCATCATCTGCGAGCTCTACCTGATCGGCCAGGCCGCGCTCACGATGTGGACCGCCCTCTCGAGCACGTACGACCCGCGCGACTCCGCCTTCCACTCCGCCCGAGCGACGCTCTACGGGAGCCCGGTCGACGGCATCCCGATCGGCGAGGACCTTTACCTCGGCCGCCGCCGCATCACCGTCGACGTCTTCATCACGACCTACAGGGAGGACCCCGCGATCATCGAGGAGACGGCCCGTGCTGCCCGCGACATGCGCGGCACCCACGTGACGTGGCTCCTCGACGACGGCGACGACCCGCAGGTCGCCGCGATCGCCGAGCGCCTGGGCGTCCGCTACGTGGTGCGCGAGGACCGCGCGGGAGCCAAGGCCGGCAACGTGAACCACGCGCTCCGTCTGACCGACTCGGACTTCGCCGTGATGATCGACGCCGACTTCGTGACCGTGCCGGAGTTCCTGGAGGAGACTCTCCCGTTCTTCGCCCACGACGACGTCGCCTTCGTGCAGGCCCCGCAGGTCTACGGGAACGCGCACAACTTCATCTCGCGCGGCTCCGCCTACATGCAGATCGTCTTCTACGCCCTCACCCAGCCGGGCAAGAACAAGTACAACTCCGCCTTCTGCGTGGGCACCAACGCCGTCTTCCGCCGCAAGGCCCTCGACGACATCGGCGGGATGTACGAGGGCTCGCAGTCCGAGGACATCTGGACGTCGATCTTCGTGCACGAGCGCGGGTGGCGCTCGATCTTCGTTCCGATGACCCTCGCGGTCGGGCGCACGCCCGAGACGATCGAGGCCTTCGTGCGCCAGCAGGTCCGCTGGGCCGTCGGCGGGTTCGAGATCCTGCTCAAGCACAACCCGTTCTCGCCGAAGCGCCGGCTCACGACCGATCAGCGCGTGCAGTACTTCATGACCGTCACGTTCTACTTCACCGGGATCGTGCCGCTGGGCCTGATCGTGCTGCCCCCGCTGCAGATCTACCTGAACATCACGCCGGTCAGCCTCGAGGTGCCGCTCGTCGAGTGGATCCTCTTCTACTGCGGGTTCTACGTGCTGCAGATCGGACTCGCGCTGTTCATCATCGGCTCGTTCCGGTGGGAGACGCTGCTGCTGTCGACCGTCACCTTCCCGATGTACACGAAGGCGTTCTTCCTCGCTCTCGCGGGCCGGAAGCCGGCCTGGACCTCGACGGGCGCGACCGGGCAGGCCGCCTCGCCCTTCAACTTCATCAAGGTGCAGATGGTCTTCCTGGTGTTCCTGGCCGCGACCTCCGTCGTCGGCTTCCTGAAGGCGGAGTGGACCGCGGAGTACTCGGTGGCGCTCGCCTGGAACGTCCTGAACACCCTCACGCTCGGAGCGTTCGCGGTGATCGCTGCGCGCGAGCACGTCCTCCTGAAGCGCGCCGCCCGGGCCGAGGTGGTCGCTCTGAGCGGCCCCGCCGCCGCGGGCCGCCTCGGACTCGCCGTGGGTGCGGCATGACCGCGCTGCGCTGGCTCGGCTTCCTCGCCTCGTGCGCCCTCGCGCTCGGCGTCGCCGCCGCCGGCCTGGTCTACGCGAACAACTCGTCGCTCACCGTGCGGGCGGCGAGCGCTCAGCTCGTCACCGACGAGTACTCGCTGGGCACGCCCTACGCGGGCACGATCCAGGACCTCACGATCTCCCGCGGCGACACGGTCGAGAAGGGCGATGTGCTCTTCAGCCTGCAGAGCACGGTCCTCGAGTCCGACATGCAGACGAAGACGTTCACCAGCGCCGATGTCGGCTACCGGATCGAGGAGGGCGGCCTGATGGTCTTCACGGCGGCGCTGGACGGCGTGGTCACGTCGGTCGACGCCGAGATCGGCTCCTTCGTCGAGGAGGACCAGATGATCGCGGTCGTCGCGATCTCGGACTCGATCCACCTCGAGAGCGAGTTCGTGCTCGGCGCCCGGGACTACTCGCGGGTACCGATCGGCGGCACCGTCGCCGTGGCGATGCCGGACGGGACGACCGTCGACGCCGAGATCTACGACGTCGAGGTGGAGCGGTTCCACGAGGGGCGGGCGACGACCGTCATCCGCGCGCGCACCGACGAGATCACGACGCAGGACTACACCGTGGTCGGAGCTCCCGTCGCAGCGGAGGTGCGGCTCCGCGACGACGGCGACGGCTTCGGCGGCTGGCTGGTCGCCCAGCTCGGCAGGCTCTTCACGCCCGGCGGGTTCGCGCGGTGAGGCGCGGGGCGGGGGCAGCCCTCCCTCTCGCCCTCGCGCTCGCGTGCCTCACCGGATGCACGTCCGACGGCTCCGCGTCCGACTGGGCCGCGGCGGCGTCGGTGCACGCGCGGGAGCTGCCGCAGGTCCCCGGCCCCTACGCGGGGACGCCGCGGCTCGCCGAAGGGGTGCGCCCGCCGACGAACTCGTGGGTGTCCGGACCGGTGTTCGGGGAGGACCTCCCGCTCTACACGGGGATCCTCTCCGTCACTCCGCGCGCCGACGGCTTCACGGTGGGCCTCCCGATCGTGGAGGCGGCTCCGCGGACCGTCTACGCCCTCGCCCGGGACGACCTCACCGTGACGGTCCCCTCGAGCGCCGTCACACTGTCGGCTCACGACGACCTCGTCGCGCACTGGAGCCTCGCGGGTGCCGGTGAGCTCGTCGCGGCTGAGGGCTGGCCCTACGCCTCCTACCGGACCGAGAGCGCCCAGACGGTGCTGATCGGAGGCGCCACCGCTCCCGAGCGCGCGGCCGACGAACTGCTCCTGGTCACCGCGGGCGGACAGCGGTACGGGCTGGTGGCGCCCGCCGCCGCCCTCGACACGTTCCCCCGGATGACGCTGGACGGCACGCTGCTCCTCTTCGCGGTGCCCCCGGGAGCGAGCGGTGCGCGGATCGACGAGCTACGGCGTCGCGCAGTGCCCCTCGAGGGCGCGAGCGTCTCCCACGACGTCACGGCGAGCACCACCACCACGACCTACGCGCTGCGGACCGAGGGCGGCGCCGAGACGTTCTTCGGCCTCGGGGCCGAGGGGGCGATCGGCTACGACACGCTCTACGGCCGGGTGGGGCTCCGTGCGGGAACCTCCTTCTCCAGCGCCGCGCCCTCCCTCGTCGAGTCGGGGGCGCTCGATCTCGGCTCCCTGACGGTCGAGGAGCGGACGACGCTCCGGACGCAGGTGCCGCTCGACGCCGCGGCCACCCGCTTCGCCGCGCCCGACACCTACGGAGCCGGCAAGGAGCTCTACCGCGCCGCTGCTCTGCACCGTCTCGCCGTCGACCTCGGCCTGGAGGAGGTGGCGGCCGACCTGCACGACCGGATCGCCGCCGAGCTCGACCAGTGGCTCGACCCGCGCGGCTGCGCACCGGGCGCCGTGAAGTGCGTCGTCTACGACCCGGTGCTCGGAGGCGTCGTCGGCTCCGCGCCCTCGTTCGGGTCCGACGCGTTCAACGACCACCACTTCCACTACGGCTACCTGCTCTCCGCCGTCGGGATGCTGACCGCGGAGGACCCGTCCCTCCTCGAGCGGTACCGGACCGTCGCGGACCTGCTCGCCCTGGATCTCGCCTCCCCCGTCGACACCGCCGAGTTCCCGCGGCTGCGCGTGTTCGACGCGTACCGCGGCCACTCCTGGGCCTCGGGGCTCGCTCCAGCCCGCGACGGCAACGACCAGGAGTCGGTGTCCGAGGCGGTCAACGCCTGGAACGGCCTCGCCCTCTGGGCCGCCGCCTCCGGGAACGCGCCGCTGCTCGAGGAGGCGCGCTGGCTGCTCTCCCTCGAGACGCAGGCCGCCGCTGACCTCTGGCTGAGCCCGGAGACGCCGGTCGGCTTCGAAGCGCCGTTCGTCGCGATCAACTGGGGCGGCAAGCGCGACTACGCCACCTTCTTCGACGCGACCCCCTCGGCGCTGCTGGGGATCGAGCTGATCCCGATGCCGCCGTCGACCGCGTTCCTCCCCGACCCCTCGCGGGTCGACGAGCTCGTGGCCGGAGCCTCAGGCGCGCCGCTCGCCGACTACGTGCTGATGCTGCAGGCGACGAGCGATCCGGCCGCAGCTCTCGCGCGGGCGGAGCGACTGCCGGACTCCTCGATCGACAGCGCCGACTCGCGCAGCTACCTGTTGGCGTGGATCCTCACCCGCTGATCCCGCGCAGCCCGCTCAGCCCGCGTGCGCTCCGAGGAACGCGAGCGCCCGCGGCCAGGCGTCGGTCGCCGCCTCGGCCTGGTACGTCTGCTCGTTCGCGTCGTTGAAGAAGGCGTGGCCCGCTCCCGGGTAGACGACGACCTCGACGTCCTTGCCCTCGGTCGCCTCGCGGAGGCGCGGCACCTGCTCGACGAGGGGAGCGTCCTGGTCGCCCAGGAAGGCCAGCACCGGCACCTGCAGAGCGCCGAGCTCCTCAGCGGAGGCGGTGACGTGGCCGTAGAAGGGCACGGCCGCCGCCAGACGCGGCTCCGCGAGCGCGAGCGCCCACGAGAAGGTGCCGCCGTAGCAGAACCCGGTGACGGAGACACTGGTCGCGCCCTCCTGCCGCAGGAGCCGCTCGACGAGGGCGCGGAGGATCGCGACGGTGCGCGTCGCGTGCTCCGGGGTGAAGACGGGGGCGAAGAAGGTGCGCAGCTCGACCTGGCGCGGCAGGCGCCGCACCGGGTGGTCGTAGTCCGCGCGCTGCTCCTCGTCGAGCTGCTCGAGCAGGCCGCTGTCGGCCAGGAGCTCGGGGGCGACGACGCTGTACCCCTCGGCCGCGTAGCGGTCGGCGACCGAGCGGATGTGCCCGTCGACCCCCCAGACCTCGTGGATCAGGATCAGCACCCGGCCGCCCTCACCGCTGCGGTACACCGGTACGTCGTGCTCGGCCAGGGTCCAGGTCTCATCGCTCGTGGGCATGCTCGCACCCTAGCCCCGGATCCCGGGAGCACGCGTCTCAGAAGTCGTACTCGCAGTTGCGGAGGTTCGCCACGTCCTCGGTGAGCGTCGGCTCCCCGCCGAGCAGGAACGCGTAGTTCTTCGAGCTGGAGGCCATGAAGGCGAGCGTCGAGTCGTGCACGCAGTCGCGCTCGGTCAGCAGCACGGACGAGCCCAGGGCCGCCGCCGTCGTCGCTCCCGAGAGGGCGTCGGCGAAGGAGGACCCCGCGGCGAGGAAGACGCTGTCCTGCAGCAGCGACTGGGGGTAGGCGCTGTTCAGCTCGACGCTCGTCTCGTAGCGGTCGCGTCCGGCGATCCTCGAGACCGAGGGGGCGAGGCCGCGACGCGCGAAGTCCGCCACGTACGCGTCCCGGATGGAGGGGTCGCCGCCGAGGAACTCCACGTGCTCCGGGGCCAGGTCCCGCACTGCGGTCTCGGTCGCGGAGTCGGCGCTCGAGGTCGCTCCGTCGACCAGCAGGACGGGCTGCGCACGCCAGCCGGCGATCGGCGCGGCCGACAGGGCGTCGGGGAAGTTCGTGCCGGTCGCGACGAACATGTTCGAGAAGGGGCCGGTGCCGAAGGCGTCCGCGACGATCCGGCGGGAGGTGTCGTAGCGGTCCGTCCCGCCGATGCGCTCGGTGCCGCCGACGATCGAGCGGATCGCGGAGAGGACCCCGGCGCTCACGCTCAGCTCGCTGCCGACGACCACGACCCGCTCCGGGCGGAGGCGGCGGATCTCGTCGGAGACGACCCGCGGCAGCCGGTCGGGATCGGTGAGCAGGAGCGCGCCTCCGAGGGCGGCGGCGGCCGGGCCGGCGCTCAGCGCATCCGGCCAGTTCGCCCCGCTCGCCACGTAGAGCACCGGGATGCCCGGGGAGAAGTAGCTCGTCGCCTCCACCGAGGTCGCGTAGCGGTCCGATCCGGCGAGGCGGCCGGTGTACTGCTGGTAGTCGCTGCTCAGCGAGAGGTCGATCCCGGCGGCCGATCCGCCGACCGGGACGCGCACGTCGCCCGCGTCGCCGGAGCGCAGGACGTGGTCCCAGTAGCTGTCGTCGATCACGTCGTTCTGGCTCGACGCCCGGACGAGGTAGTCGCCGGGGACGACCTGCTGGAACGAGTACGGGTTGTCGCCGCCCGTGATCAGATCGAGCTCGCCGGTGCGGAAGTAGCCGTCGGTGCCCGGGTCGCGGTACCAGATGTCGACGCGCTGGTCGCCCGCGACGCCGCTCAGGCGGCCCTCGAGCGAGCCCAGCCGTGCGGTGCGCAGCTGCACGCCGGCCGCAGGGGCCTGGAGCGGCTCGGCGCTGCGGGCGACGGCGCTGCCGCCGGACCAGAGGTCGGCGTACAGGTCGGCGTTGTCCTTGATCAGCAGGTAGTAGGTCTGCCCGGCGGTGAGCCCGTCGATGCTGAAGGTGAGGTCGCCGGCGACGGAGCGGTTCCCGAGGAGCCCCGCCTCGCTCGACCAGACCTCGACGTTCAGGAGGGCGCCACGAGGGGTGGTGGTCGCGATCGAGCCGTCGGCCTCCTCGACCACGACTCGGCCGCTGATCGACGCGGCAGCGCTCGCGCGGGCGGCGCTCGGCGCTTGGTCGGTCGCGGCGGGCAGGGGGGACTCGGCGCTGGGCTGCCAGAGCGGCTGCCCCTCGGGGAGCACGATCGAGCGGGGCGCGTCGGAGGCGGCGACGGAGGCGACCGACGGCGCGGCGGCCGGTGCGGCGGAGGCGAGCGGGCTGGAGGTGATCGCCAGGGCGGCGACGAGGACCGCGGAGGCGGCGGACCTCAGAACGAGCGGGGACACGGCGGAGTGCCTGCTTCCAGGAGGAGGTCGCCCTGCGGCCGACCCGGCGGAGGGGATCGCGCTCATGCTAGCGGCGGTCCGCGCCCCGTCGCCCTCCCCGATCAGGGGTCAGGAGACGGGCGGCGCGACGAGGATGTCGTCCCACTCCAGAGCGCGCTCGAACCGGAAGCCGTGCCGCTCGTAGAGGCGCCGGGCGTCGCTGCGCTTCAGCACGTCGAGGCGGAAGGGCAGTCCCGGCCGCGCCTCCTCCGCCATCACGCGACGGAGGACGGCGCCGCCGATCCCCCGGCCCTGCACCTGAGGCGCCAGGTAGAAGTGCTCGATCCAGACCGCGTCCGGCTCGACCCGCGCGGCGATGCTCCCGGCGAAGGCGCCGTCGAGCTCGATCACCCGGGTGAGCTCGGGCCGGTAGCCGTCGAGGAAGCGGTGCCGCACGCGGTGCTCGTCGTAGCGGTCGAGCGTCTCGAGCGACGGGCGCATGACGACCGCGCGCAGCTCGGCGATCGCCGCGGCGTCCTCCGCGGTCGCGGGGCGGAGCGACCAGCCGGCGTCGTCGGCCACGGTCAGCGGCCGCGCGGCTTGCGGGTCCGCCGCACGGCCGGCGCGGCCGCCTTGGCGCGTGCCGGCTTCTTCTTGCCGCCTCCGGCCCTCTCCGCCTTCTCGCGCGCCTCCCGCGCCTTCGCCTTGGCGGCCTTCGCGCGCGACTCGACCTTCGGTGTCGCGGCGGTCCCGCGGGTGGTGTTCGCGCTGCGTCCGCGGACGACGCCGATGAAGTCCTCGACGTCGTCGCCCTTGTCGTCCGTCACCCAGGCCAGGCGGACGGAGGAGGGAGCGACGCCGGTCAACGGCACCGCGGTCACGTCCTTGCGGCTGTGCACGCGCGCCACCGACTGCGGCACGATGAGCACGCCCACGCCGGCCGCGACCTGCTCGACCGCATCGTCGAGGCCGGCCATGCGCGGCAGCGGGCGCCGCGAGCCGTCGGCGAGCTCCTCGGCGACGGCGGCCCACTCCGGCACGTCCGCCGGGTCCTGGAGGAGGTGCTCGCCGGCCAGCTCGGCGATGTCGAGCTCCTCCGCGGCGGCCAGGGCGTGCTCGCGGCCGACGACGGCGACGGGCTGCTCGTCGTAGAGGTGGATGGAGCTGAGGGCGGAGGAGGAGACGTCGCCGCGGACGAACGAGAGCTGCGCGCGGCCCTCGAGCAGCGCCCGCTCCTGCTCGCGCTCGGCGACGACGGTGATGCGCAGCGGGAGATCGGAGCGGCGCTGGCCCCAGACACGGGTCCACTTGGTGGGGGTGACGCCGGGCACGAGGGCGACGGCGAGCACGGGGCCGGCGGGGACGGCGTCGGCGTCCTCGACGTCGGCGTCGGCGTCGTCGGAGTCGTCGGAGTCGTCGGAGTCGTCGGCGTCGAGGCCCTCGAAGACGCCGTCGGTGTCGTCCGGCTCGGCGCCGACCGCGTCCACTGCGCCCGCCGCGCCCTCCGGACGCCCCTCCGCCTCGGGAGCGGCCTGCGGGTCGACGGTCTCGGGCTGCTCGCTCATCCCCTCAGGGTAGGTGGTCCGCGCCGCGCCGGTAGGGTTGCCGCATGGCCAAGGCGACACAGACGATGAAGGCTGCGACCGCGGCGAAGAAGCTGCAGGTCTACCTGCCCGCGACCCCGGAGGAGTTCCAGGAGTCGGCGATCACGCGGGAGCAGTACGACGAGCTCGCGGCGAACCCGCCCGCCTGGCTCGTGCAGCTGCGCGAGGAGGGGCCGCACCCCCGCTCCGTCATCGCCTCGCGGCTGAACGTCTCCATCTCGGGGCTCGCCCGCGGCGGCGTCACCGAGGCGCTGACCACTCCCGAGATCCAGGCCCTGCTCGACGAGGTCCCCGAGTGGCTGCGCGTCGAGCAGAACCGCTATGCGGAGGTCCGCCGCGAGCAGGCCCGCATCAAGTCCGAGCGCGCCGCCAAGGCCGCGGGCTGACGCTCCCTCTCCTCGTCGGAGGGACGCCGCCAGGGTCCGCGCAGTGCGCTGCGGATCGAGGCGGCGTCCCTCCGAGCAGGGCCGCCGGCTACTGGTTCGAGAACGCCGCGTCGAACGACGCGGTCGGGGTCTTCCAGAGCAGCGAGCGGATGAAGCCGACGGCCTCCTTCGCGCCGTGCAGGCGGTCCATCCCGGCGTCCTCCCACTCGATGGAGATCGGGCCGGAGTAGCCGATCGACTCCAGCGCCCGGAACGCGTCCTCCCACGGGACGTCGCCGTGACCGGTCGAGACGAAGTCCCAGCCGCGGCGGGGGTCGCCCCAGGGCAGGTGCGAGCCGAGCGCGCCCGCGCGGCCGTTCTTCGGGCGCAGGCGGGTGTCCTTGCAGTCGACGTGGTAGATCCGGTCCTTGAAGTCGACGATGAAGCCGACCGGGTCGATGTCCTGCCACATCATGTGCGACGGGTCCCAGTTGAAGCCGAAGGCCGGGCGGTGCCCGATCGCCTCGAGGGTGCGCACGCTCGACCAGTAGTCGTAGGCGATCTCGGACGGGTGCACCTCGTGCGCGTAGACCACGCCGTTCGCGTCGAACTCGTCGAGGATCGGGTTCCAGCGGGTCGCGAAGTCCTCGTAGCCCTCGTCGATGACGGAGGCCGGCACCGGCGGGAACTGCGCCACGTAGGGCCAGATCTTCGAGCCGGTGAAGCCGACGACGACGTCCACGCCGAGCTTGCGGGCGACCCGCGCCGAGCGCTTCATGTCCTCGGCGGCGCGCTGCCGCACTCCCTCCGCGTCGCCGTCGCCCCAGGTGTAGTCGCGCACGAGGGCCTTGTGGCGGAAGTCGATCGGGTCGTCGCAGACGGCCTGGCCGGTGAGGTGGTTCGAGATCGCGAAGACCTCGAGGCCGTAGCGGTCGAGGACCTCCAGGCGCGAGGCGGCGTAGGCGTCGTCCTCGTCCGCGCGCTTGAGGTCGAGGTGGTCGCCCGAGGCCGCGATCTCGAGTCCGTCGTAGCCCCACTCGGCGGCGAGGCGGGCGACCTCCTCGAAGGGCAGGTCGGCCCACTGCCCGGTGAACAGCGTCACGGGACGGGTGGCGGGGTAGGTCTTCTCGTCGCTCATGCGGCGATCTCCGTCCGGTCGTCGGCGGCGGGCACGGTCACCCAGGCGCCTGTCTCGGCCGCGTCGAGCACGGCCTCGGTGATGCGCGCCGCGCGGAGGCCGTCGGCGAAGGTCGGCAGACCCTCGACGTCGGCGCCCGCCACGGCGGCGTAGGTGTCGCGGGCGAACGCCGTGAAGGCGTCCTGGTAGCCCATCGGATGGCCGCTCGGCACGATCGAGAGCCGGGCGGCGTCGGGCGCGAGGATCGAGGCGTCGCGCGGCACCAGCAGGGCGCTGTCGCGCCGTCCCACCCACAGCGTCTCGGGGAGCTCCTGCTCGAACCGCAGCGACTCCTCCAGCCCGGAGACCTCGAGCACCAGCTCGTTGCGGTGGCCCGCGGTGACCTGCGAGACGAGGAGCGTGCCGACGGCGCCGCCCTCGAGCCGGACGATCAGGCCGGCCACGTCCTCGGTGCGCACCGGGCGGCCGCCGCGCTCGGCGTGGACCGTGCTCGTGATCGCGGCGAGCGAGTCGATCCGGTCGCCGGTGACGAACTCCAGCAGGTCGACCAGGTGCGAGCCGATGTCGCCGAAGGCCCGCGAGCGGCCGCCGGCGGCCGGGTCGACGCGCCAGTTGTCGTCGGAGGCGCCCAGCAGCCAGTCCTGGAGGTAGCTCCCGCGGACCGTGACCAGGCGGCCGGTCTCGCCGGAGGCGACACGGGCGCGGGCCTCGCGCACCATCGGGTGGAAGCGGTAGGCGAACGGGACGGTCGCCACCACGCCGGCGGAGGACGCGGCCGCGGCGAGCGACTCCGCCTCCCGCAGCGTCGCGGCGAGCGGCTTCTCGCAGACCACGTGCTTGCCCGCCTCGATCGCCGCGAGCGCGAGTGCGGCGTGCGTGGCGTTCGGGGTGCAGACGTGCACGAGGTCGATGCTGTCGTCCTCGATCAGGGCCCGGGCGTCCGGGTAGGCGCGTTCGACGCCGAGCTCGGCCGCCGCCCGCTCGCCCTTCTCGCGGGTGGAGGAGGCGACGCCGGCGAGCACCGCTCCGGCGCTCCGGGCCGCGCGGCTGTGCACGGCCGCCATGAAGCCGCCGCCGAGCACGCCGACGCGCAGGGGTGCGGGCATCAGGAGAGGGTCGCTTCGGTCGGGTCCCAGCTCTCGGGAAGTGCGGGGCGGGGCGTCACGGAGCTCGTGACGAGGACCTTCTCGCCGGTCTCGGCGGCCTCGAGGAGCGAGAGCATCACGTCGGTGACGTGGTACGCCAGGTCCCCGGAGGCGGCCTCGGGGCGGTCGGCCCGGATCGCACGGGCGAGCTCGAGCACGCCGGTGCCGCGGGAGGCGGTCGAGCCGGTCGCCGCGAGGACCTCCGGCTCGGCGGACCCGCGGCGGTGCAGGGTGATCTCGCCGTCGTGCTGGTTCGGGTCGGGGAGGACGAGGGTGCCCTCGGAGCCGTTGATCTCGACGAAGCCGGTGCGCGGCAGGCTCGAGTCGAAGCTCCACACACCCTGGGCCGAGGCCCCGGACTCGAAGCGGAGCAGCCCGCCGATGTGCGTCGGGATGGTCACCGGGAACTCGGTGCCCTCCTTCGGGCCGGAGCCGACCACGCGGGTGGCGCGGGCCTGGGACGAGACGGCGGTGACGCTCTCGACGGGGCCGAGGTTCTGCACGAGCGTGGTGATGTAGTACGGGCCCATGTCCAGCAGCGGCCCACCGCCCTCGGCGAAGAAGAACTCCGGGTTCGGGTGCCACGACTCGGGGCCGGGGCCCTGGAAGAGGGTGAGGGCGGAGAGCGGCGTGCCGATGGCTCCGCTCTCGATCACGCGCTGCGCCGTCTGGAGGCCCGCGCCCAGGAAGGTGTCGGGAGCGGTCGCCACACGCAGCCCCTTCTCCTTCGCCAGCGCGAGCAGCTCGATCCCGCTGTCGCGGTCGAGCGAGAAGGGCTTCTCGGTCCACACGTGCTTGCCCGCCTCGACCGCGCGGCGCGCGACCTCGACGTGGGCGGCCGGGATCGTGAGGTTCACGACGATCTCGATGCCCTCGTGTGCGAGGAGCTCCTCGACGGTGCCGGAGGCGGGGACGCCGAACGCCTCGGCCTGGGTCCTCGCCCGCTCGAGGTCGATGTCGGCGACGAAGAGCACCTCGAGGTCGGGGAAGACGGTGAGGTTGGTCAGGTACTGGGTGCTGATGTTGCCGGCGCCGATGACGCCGACGCCCACGCGGCCGGTGCCGCTCATGCGCCGAGCCCCGAGACGTAGCGGTGGGCCGACTCCAGGCCCTCGAAGATGTCGCCGGCGTAGGCGTCGAACTCCAGCACGGGCAGGGCCTGCGGAGCGGCGGCGAGGATCGCCGGGACGTCCATCGCGCCCTCGCCCGCGGGCAGCTGCTCCTGGGTGTCGGCCGAGACGGGTCCGTCCTTCACGTGCAGGAAGCGCACCTGGCCGCCGAGGCGTTCGAGCACCTCGACCGGGTCGTCGCCGCCGACGGCCGCCCAGTAGGTGTCGAGCTCGAGGACCATGCGCGGGTCGAGCAGGCCCGCGAGGTGCTCGAAGGCGCTGCGGCCGTCGACGCGGTTCTCGAACTCGAACGCGTGGTTGTGGTAGCCGAGCACCAGGCCGCGGGCGGCTGCGGAGTCGACCAGCGCGTTCAGCTCGTCGGCGATGCGGGCGACGTCGTCCGCGGTGGTCCAGCGGGTCGGATCGACGAAGGGGTCGATCACGGTCTCGACGCCGAACGAGGCGGCCGTGTCGAGGATCTCGTCCACGGTGGCGTCACCCTGCGGGCCGAGGAGGCGCGCGTGGGCGCTGGGAGCGCGCAGACCGCTGGCCGGGAGCGCCGCGCGGTAGGCGTCGGCCAGGTCGACGAACCCGAAGAGCTCGACCGTGGTGAAGCCGATCGCCGCGAGGCGCTCGAGGGTGGCGGGCAGATCGGCCGCGAGCGGCTCGCGCACCGAGTAGAGCTGGACAGAGAGGTCTGAGGGTGTGGCCACCGGTGGGGCTCCTGATCGCATCGGAAGGTGTGCCTCGAACCCTACGCGGACTTTTGCTCACGGACAAGCAAAACTAGCCCTGCACGCCCGCCAAGTCGGGCGCCCACCGCGCAGAAGCGCGGGCGCTGTGGTTGACTCTGGCCATGTCCCCGCGCCGCCGCATCACCGTCAGCGCGGTCGGCGAGCTGCTGCTCCTGCTGGCCGACGGGGCGCCCCGGACGCGGGCAGACGTGGTCGCCGAGACGGGCCTGCCGCGCGCGGCCGTCTCCGCCCAGCTCGACGTCCTGACCGCCTCCGGCCTGGTCGCCCGGCAGGACGACGCCCCCTCCTCCGGCGGCCGCCCCGCCGCCCGCGTGGCCTTCGACCCCCGCGCGCGCAGCCTCCTCGCCGTCGACCTGGGCGCGGCGCACGCCGTCGTGGCCCTGACCGACCTCGACGGCACGGTCCTCGCCCGCCGCCGCGAGAGCATCGCCATCGCCGACGGCCCTCTCGCCGTCCTCGGCCACGCCCTCGACGTCGCCGCGGCCCTGCTCGGCCGGACTCCGGCTGCCGGCCCGCTCGCGGGAGTCGGCGTCGGCGTCCCCGGCCCGGTCGAGCACGCGACGGGCCGCCCGGTGAAGCCGCCGATCATGCCCGGCTGGGACCGCTTCGACATCCCGGAGTTCGTCGGCCGCCGCCTCCCCGTGCCCGTCCTGGTCGACAACGACGTGAACCTGCTCGCGCTCGGCGAGCACGCCGACCACTACGCCGACGTCGACGACCTCCTCTACGTGAAGGTGTCCACCGGCATCGGAGCCGGGATCGTCAGCGGCGGCGCCCTGCAGCGCGGAGCCCTCGGCGCCGCGGGCGACCTCGGCCACGTGCAGGTCCCCGGCGACCGCGGCGAGGCCGACCTCGAGGCGATCGCGAGCGGCTCGGCCATCGCCCGCCGTCTGACCGAGTCCGGGATCGACGCCGCCAGCACCTCCGACGTCGTCACCCTGCTGACCGGCGGGGACCCCACCACCGTCGAGCTCACGCGCGCCGCGGGCCGCGACATCGGCGAGGTGCTCGCCACCTGCGTGAACCTCCTGAACCCCTCCGTCATCGTCGTCGGCGGCAGCATCGCCCAGGCCAGCCACGAGGTCCTCGCCGGGGTCCGCGAGGTCGTCTACCGCCGCTCCCTCCCCCTGGCGACCCGCGCGCTCGACATCGTGCAGGCCGCGGCCCAGGGCGGAGGCGTCCGCGGTGCCGCCCTGATGGTCCGGCGCCACCTCCTCTCCCCCGCGCACGTCGACGCCTTCCTCGACGCCTGAGCCGCCGTCGCGAGCAGTCCCGCCGCGGCGGGACGCCGCGCGTCGGCGTGCCGATTCGACCGGGCGCCGCAGGGGGCAGAGAATGAATCGGTGCCCGACCTGCAGCTCTCCTTCCCCTGGGAGACGCAGCCCGTCTTCACGGACGCCGAGCCCCCGCACCTCCGGAGGGTCGTCGCCGACTCCTCGGACCGCGTCGCCTGGCTCCGCGCCCGCTCGCGAGGCATCACCGCGACCGACGTCGCCCGCCTCTCCTCCCCCGCTGCGATCGGCAGGGCTGCGCTCGACAAGCTCTACGGCACCGGCTTCGGCGGCAACGCCTTCACCGACCACGGCCGCGCCCGCGAACCCGAGATCGCCGCCTGGGTGCGGAGCGAGCACGCGATCGAGCCCAGCAGCACCCTCTTCCACGCGAGTCAGGAGCGGCGCCACCTCGCCACTCCCGACGGCATCGGCCTCCGCGAGGACGGCCGGCTCGAGCTGTGCGAGATCAAGACCACGACGAAGCCGTGGCGGAGCATTCCGCGCCACTACCTGCGGCAGGTCTTCTGGCAGCAGTACGTCCTCGGCGCGGAGCGCACGCTCGTCGTCTGGGAGCAGCACCGCGACTTCGTGCCCATCGAGGGCGAGCCGAACTCCCGCTGGGTGGACCGCGACGAGGACGAGATCCACATCCTCGTGCGGCTGGCGGGGATGCTGATGGCCGAGCTGCACGAGCGGACCCGCGCCCGGTGACGGTCCTCCTCCTGCACGGCCTGGGCGGCGACCGCTCCCAGCCGCTGGGGCTGCTGCGCTCCGCCCTCCCCGCCGGCAGCGAGGTCATCGCTCCGGACGTCCGCGCCCACGGCGCCTCCGAGCTGCTCGGCGCGCCCGGCGACTTCGCGCTCGAGGCGCTGGCCGACGAGGTGACGGAGGAGGTCGTGCGGGCCGGAGCCGCGCACAAGCCGCTCACGGTGCTCGGCATCTCGATGGGCGCCGCGATCGCCCTGCGCCTCGCCGTCCGACGCGTGCTGCCGATCGACCGCGCCGTCTTCGTGCGTCCCGCCTTCACCGCCGAGCCGCTTCCCGAGAACCTCACCGTGTTCCCCGTCATCGCGCAGCTCCTGCACGACCACGGCGCGAAGCGCGGCGAGAGGATGTTCCGCGCCTCGGGCCTGTTCGCGCGCGCCGCCGAGGTGTCCCCCGCGTCGGCGGAGGCGCTGACACTGCAGTTCCGTTCCCCGCGGGCGGCCGAGCGTGCCGTCCGGCTCGCCCAGATCCCGCGGAACGCCGCCTACCGCGACTCCGCAGAGCTGGGCGAGGTCATCGCGCGCACCCTGGTGATCGCGGCGGAGCGCGACCCCGTGCATCCGGTCGAGGTCGCGGAGGCGTGGGCTAGGGCTCTTCCGGATGCGGACTGCGAGCGGGTGCCGTCGCGGGACGAGGGCTTCGCCGCCCAGCAGGACCGGATCCGCGGGCACGTCCGCGACTGGCTCGCTCGGCGCTGAGGTCCTCGAGCGCGAGCACCAGGCCGACGAACGCGAGCCAGAGCACCGCGATCGCCGTCGCCACGAACTCGAGCGTCCCGCCGAGCCGCAGCCACACGCGCAGCAGCGACAGGATCCCGCCGGTCCCGGCGACGACCGCCACCGAGATCCCGGCGGCGAGCGAGAGGCGCGCGACCGCCGGGCGCCCCCGCACCGTCGCCAGCTGGAGCATCGCGGCGCAGGCGGCGCCGAAGCCGAGCACGGCGGCCGAGGTGTGGATCAGGTCCTGCCACTGGAAGGCCGGCCCGACCGGCAGCGGGCAGCCCGCCGTGCAGGTCACCTGCGAGGCGAGCGCGAAGCAGGCGGCCGCCAGGAGGATCGCCGCGGCCGGGCGGAGGGCGGGCAGCAGGCGGGCGCGCACCGCCCAGGCGCCCGCGGCGATCAGCGCGCCGCCGGCCGCCACGAGCAGCAGCGCGACCTCGAAGGCGCCCGCCGTCGGCAGGTCCGGCGCGCCCATCTCGCTGACGTAGACCCAGCGGCTGGTGCCGATGCTGATCCGCGCGGCCAGGAGGACCACGAGCCCGGCCAGGACCAGGAGGGCACCGCCGACCAGCAGGGAACGTCGGCGTCGCATCCCCTCATCGTGCCAGACCGGGCGCCCGCGACTCCGCGCGCCAATCTTCTCCCGAGGGTGACACCCCCGTAACAGCGCCGACTCATTGCCTCGGTTGACTGGACGCGGCGTCGGATGCGGGATCGGGGGCGACGTCCTCGGCACGCTCCACCCGCACGCCTCAGCGACAGGAAAGGCGACGATGCACACCAGCGCGCTCGGGCACGGCCTCGCGATCGGCGAGATCCCGGAGGAGGTCGTCCTCCCCGACACGATGACGGCGGCGGTGATCGATGCGCCGGGCGACGCCTCCGCCCTGCACCTGGCGACCGTGCCGACCCCCTCCGCCATCAACGCCGAGTTCACCGTGAAGGTGGTCGCGGCCGGCGTGAATCCGCTCGATGCGAAGACGCGCGCGGGCCAGGGGGTCGCCTCGCAGATCGCCTCCTACCCGGCCGTCCTCGGCCACGACTTCTCGGGCGTCGTCGTCTCGAGCCCCTACCCGGCGCATCCGCTGCGGCCGGGCGACGAGGTGTACGGCTTCGTCATGGTGCCGCGCTACTCGGGCTCCTACGCGGAGTACGTCAGCGTGCCGAGCGTCTCGATCGCGCGGAAGCCGTCGACGCTCTCGCACGTGGAGGCGGCCGGCGTCCCGCTCGCGGCGCTCACCGCCTGGGGCATGGTCGTGGAGCTCGCCAAGGCGCACGAGGGTCAGCGGATCCTGATCCACGCCGGCTCGGGCGGAGTCGGCCACTTCGCCGTGCAGTTCGCCGCCTACTTCGGCGCCTCGGTGATCGCGACCGGCTCGACCCGCAACCTGCAGTGGCTGCGCGAGCTCGGCGCCGCGCAGGTGATCGACCACACGGCGGAGCGCTTCGACGAGCTGCTGTCCGGCGTCGACGTGGTCATCGATCTGGTCGGCAACGTCCACGACGACACGGGCTCGCGCTCGCTGAGTGTCCTCCGGCCCGGGGGCCTGATCGTGAACGCGCCCACCGGGAGCTGGCCCGGGTTCTTCGAGGAGGCGGCCGCAGCGGGCGTGCGCGCCTCCACCTACCGCGTCGCACCCGACGGGGCGACCCTCGGCGTGGTCTCGCGCCTGCTCGAGTCGGGCGACGTCCGCGTCTTCATCGACGGCATCTTCCCCCTCGCCCGCGCCTGCGAGGCTCACGAGCAGCTCGAGACGGGCCACACCCGCGGCAAGATCGTCCTCACCGTCTCCGAGGGCTGAGCTCCTCCGCGTCCTCCGCGTCCTCCGCGAGATGCCACTTCAGCACGCTGAGCGCGGCGTGTCGCGTACCGAAGTGGCATCTCGCCGGGAGGGGGTCAGGCGAGCGGGCGCTCGAGGACGAAGTCGTCCTCCCAGCGGGCGCCGACGAGGAAGCGCTTGCGGCCGACGACGGCGAAACCGTGCTTGGCGTAGAAGCGCTGAGCGCGCGCGTTCTCCTCGTTGACGCCGAGCCAGGTGCCGGCGGCTCCGTGCGCACGCGCTTCGTCGAGGGTCGCACCCATCAGCGCGGAGGCCGCTCCGGAGCCGTGCCTGCCGGGGAGGAGGTAGAACTTGCTGAGCTCGACGGTGGGACGCACCCGGATCGCCGCGACGACGTCCGCATCGGCGGGCTCCCCGCGCACGAGCATCGCGTACGCGGTCAGAACCCCGGAGTCGTCGTCGACCAGGAGCGAGCGGAGCGGGTCGACGAGGTGGTCGCGGAAGCGCTCGACCGACAGGACCGTGCGCACGAACTCGGCCTTGGCCTCCTACGTCGTGTGCGGCGGGCAGGCCAGCGGGAAGGTCGCGGCGGCCAGCTCGGCCAGGGCGGCGGCATCGGCGGGAGACGCCCGGCGGACGGTCACGCGAGGCGCGGCGGAGAGAGGCGGATCACCGGACCAGTATGCCGGGACGACGAAGGAGGGGGCCCGCCGAAGCGGACCCCCTCCTCACGTCGGTGCGTGTCGGGCTCAGGCCAGGACGTTGACGTCCAGCGGGATGCCGGGGCCGAAGGTCGTCGAGACGGCGGCCTTCTGGATGTAGCGGCCCTTCGAGGAGGACGGCTTGAGGCGGAGGATCTCGTCGAGCGCGGTCTTGAAGTTCTCCTGGAGCTGCTCCTCGGTGAACGCGGCCTTGCCCACGACGAGGTGCACGTTGGCGTGCTTGTCGACGCGGAACTCGATCTTTCCGCCCTTGATCTCGGTCACGGCCTTCGCCACGTCCGGGGTCACGGTGCCGGTCTTCGGGTTGGGCATGAGGCCGCGGGGGCCGAGCACCTTTCCGAGACGGCCGACCTGGCCCATGAGCTCCGGGGTCGAGACGGCGGAGTCGAACGAGGTGTACCCGCCCGCGACCTTCTCGATGAGCTCGGCGCCGCCGACCTCGTCGGCACCGGCGGCCAGCGCGGCCTCGGCGGCCGGACCGGTCGCGAACACGATGACGCGGGCGGTCTTGCCCGTGCCGTGGGGCAGGATGACCGTGCCGCGGACCATCTGGTCGGCCTTGCGGGGGTCGACACCGAGCTTGAGGGCGACCTCGACGGTGCTGTTGAACTTGGCGGAACCGGTCTCGCGGGCGAGCGCGACGGCCTCGTCGGCCGTGTAGAACTTGCCCTCTTCGAGCTTGGCCGCGGCGGCCCGGTAGGCCTTCGACTTCTGTGCCATGTTGTTTCTCCTTGAAACGAGAATGTGGTTCTAGAGCCTGGCGGGCTCTCCCACGGGGGTGATGGAGTTCTGGTGGTGCCGCGATCGCGGCCGTGAGTGCTGCTCGCGGGAGGCGGAGCGTGCGCGGAGGTTGTCGAGGTGCAGCGCGCGACACCGGTGAGGGGTCGCGGTCGCGTTCTCGAGGCTTCCGCGGCGAGTCCGCGCGGGACTGCCGCCGTCGAGCAGCGCTTCGCGCTACTCGACCGTGATGCCCATCGAGCGGGCGGTGCCGGCGATGATCTTCGCGGCGGCGTCGATGTCGTTGGCGTTCAGGTCGACCTGCTTCGCCTCGGCGATCTCGCGGACCTGCGCCTGCGTGAGCTTCGCGACCTTCACGGTGTGCGGGGTCGAGGAGCCCTTGGCGACGCCGGCGGCCTTCTTGATGAGCTCCGCCGCGGGCGGGGTCTTCAGCACGAAGGTGAACGAGCGGTCCTCGTAGACGGTGATCTCGACGGGGATGACGTTGCCGCGCTGCGACTCGGTCTGCGCGTTGTACGCCTTGCAGAACTCCATGATGTTGACGCCGTGCTGACCGAGCGCCGGACCGATCGGGGGCGCGGGGTTGGCCGCGCCGGCCTTGATCTGGAGCTTGATCAGGCCGGTGACCTTCTTCTTGGGGGCCATTCTGATTCCTTTTCTCAGGGTTCGAGCGGTCGGGGGCTCCCGGCCGCTCTCCCGCGCACCCGACGGTGCCGGATCGCGGTGGAGGAGGGTCGTCCGGCGCGCACAGAGGCGGGCGCCGACACGAAAACCCGTACGAGCTTACACGAGCGGGGCCACCCCCGACAGGGCGCGGGCACCGTCCGCCTGCGGCGCCCTCCGCGGGCAACTGTCCGATCCGCAGGGGTGCGCGCGATCTGCAGGAGTGCGTGCGATCTGCAGGAGCTGGCTGTCCCGTGTGCAGGGGATCTCGACCACGGCTGACCGTTCAGGCGGAGGAAAGCGCTCCCACGCGCGGAACGCCTGCAGATCGCACCGGTCGCGCGGAACGCCTGCAGATCGCACCGGTCGCGCGGAACGCCTGCAGATCGCACCGGTCGCGCGGAACGCCTGCGGATCGCACACGCCACAGGTCGCGCGGGCGACTCCGGGCACGACGCCGCAGACGACGAACGCCCCCTCCGCCGCAGCGGAGAGGGCGTCGACGCGGGTCCGACGGACTAGAGCTTGGTGACCTGGTCGAACGACAGCTCGACCGGGGTCTCGCGCTCGAAGAGCGAGACGAGCACGGTGAGCTTGCCGCTCTCGGGCTTGATCTCGCTGATCGAGCCGGGAAGACCCGCGAACGAGCCCTCCTTGATGGTGATGGTCTCGCCGATCTCGAAGTCGACCTCGGCGGGCAGCACGCGCTGGGCCTGCTTCTGGCCCTTGGCGCCGGCGGTCTTGGAGGGGGCGACGTCCTTGATCTCGACGAGGCTCTTCAGCATCGTGAAGGCCTCCTCGAAGCGCAGCGGGGTCGGGTTGTGGGCGTTGCCCACGAAGCCGGTGACGCCAGGGGTGTGGCGGACGACCGACCACGAGTCCTCGTTGAGGTCCATGCGCACCAGCACGTAGCCGGGGATGCGCACGCGGGTGACCATCTTGCGCTGGCCGTTCTTGATCTCGACCACGTCCTCCATCGGGACCTGGACCTCGAAGATGTAGTCCTCGGCCTCGAGCGAGACCTTGCGGTTCTCGATGTTCGACTTCACGCGCTTCTCGAAGCCGGCGTAGGAGTGGATGACGTACCACTTGCCCGGCTTGCCGCGCAGCTCGGTGCGGAAGGCCTCGTACGGGTCGATGTCGGCGAGGTCCTCTCCGGCGGACTCGGCGTCCTCGGCGGCGACCTCGGCCTCGTCCTCGACGGCCTCGAGGGCCGCTTCGGCCTCCTCGACGGTGTCGATGTGCGCGGCCTCGTCGACCGCGGAGTCGGCCTCGGGGTCGTCGACGGAGCCGATGGCGTCCAGCGCGGCCTCGAGGTCGGAGGCGAGGTCGTCCTCGGACTCGTTCTCGTCGATGATGCTCAGCGCACCCTGCTCGGCGGGCTCGACGGCGTCCTCGGCCTGCGACTGGACGTCGCCCTCCTGCTCCTCCTCGACCTCCGACGACTGCTCGGCAGCCGTCGCCCAGTCGACGTCGTCGCGGTTTCTGTCAGACACTCGTCACAACTCTCTCTCGATCGATCGGTCGCGCCCCTCGGGGCGCGTCCCGCTGTCGCCGGCACCCTCCGCTCGCGCGGCCCGGATGCTCTCGGGTCAGGCGGCGGGTGTGCCGAACACGTAGGTCACGGCCAGGGCGAACACCCAGTCGAGGAAGGACACCAGCGCCATCATGATGACGACGAAGATCAGCACGACCACGACGTAGTTGCCCAGCTCCTTACGGGTGGGCGTCACGACCTTCTTCAGCTCGGCGATGACCTGCCGGATGAAGAGGGCGATGCGCGCGAACGGGTTGCGCCGCGCGGCTCGCTGCTGATTGGCGATCGCGACGACGTCCTCGCTCGGCTCGTCGACTGCTTTCCCGGCCACCTGCACGCACCTTTCCCGCACCGGAACCTCCGGTGTGGCCGACCGCCCGTCATGGGCGGCCCTGGACCGATGACCGCAGCGTCGCGGGGACCGCGTGCGACGGGCATCGATGTGCAGGGCGGACAGGGCTCGAACCTGCAACCTGCGGTTTTGGAGACCGCTGCTCTACCAATTGAGCCACCGCCCTATGGATGCCGTTGCGAGCATCCGAGGAGGAGACCGACCCGCCGCCCCACCGCCGCGACCCTCGCGGGCGCTGTGGATGAGGGCAGAGATCGACTACCTCGGACGAGTGTACGTGGACCCGCAGGGCGTGTCCAGCCGAGCGGCGGGGGGCCTCGGAGCCCCGTGCGCGCGCAGGATACGCTGGCTGTCGTGTCCTCCACCACGCGCATCTCCGCCCGCATCGCCGCCATCGCCGAGTCCGCCACTCTGAAGGTCGACGCCAAGGCGAAGGCCCTCCAGGCCCAGGGCCGACCGGTCGTGTCCTACGCCGCCGGCGAGCCCGACTTCCTCACTCCCGAGCACATCGTCGAGGCCGCCTCGGCCGCCGTGCTCGACCCGAGGAACTACCGCTACACCCCCGCCGCGGGCCTCCCCGACCTCCGCGCGGCCATCGCGGAGAAGACGGCGCGCGACTCCGGATGGGCCGTCGACCCGTCGCAGGTCGTGGTCACCAACGGCGGCAAGCAGGCCGTCTACCAGGCGTTCCAGACCCTTCTGGACGACGGCGACGAGGTGCTGGTGCCGACCCCCTACTGGACCACCTACCCCGAGGCGATCAAGCTGGCCGGCGGCGTGCAGGTGGACGTGTTCGCGGGAGCCGACCAGGGGTACCTGGTCACGGTCGAGCAGCTGGAGGCCGCGCGCACCGAGCGCACGAAGGTGCTCCTGTTCGTCTCCCCCTCCAACCCCACCGGCGCCGTCTACTCGGCCGAGCAGACCCGCGAGATCGGCGAGTGGGCCGAGGAGCACGGCCTCTGGATCATCGCCGACGAGATCTACCAGAACCTCGTCTACTCCACCGGCGACCAGGACGACGCGAGCCCGCTCGAGCGCGCGACCTCCATCGTCGAGGCGGTGCCCGCCCTGCGCGACCGGACGATCCTCGTCAACGGCGTCGCGAAGACCTACGCGATGACCGGCTGGCGCGTGGGATGGATGGTGGGCCCGGCCGACGCGATCAAGGGGGCCTCCAACCTCCAGTCGCACCTCTCGAGCAACGTCTCGAACATCTCGCAGCGCGCCGCGATCGCCGCCCTCACGGGACCGCAGGAGCCGGCCGAGGAGATGCGCCTGGCCTTCGACCGCCGCCGCCGCACCATCGTCGCCGAGCTGAACGCGATCGACGGGATCGAGTGCCCCACCCCGGGCGGCGCGTTCTACGTCTACCCCGACGTGAACGGACTGCTGAACCGCGAGTGGAACGGCGCCACCCCGACGACCTCCCTCGAGCTCGCCGACCTCATCCTCGAGCAGGCCGAGGTCGCCACCGTCCCCGGCGAGGCCTTCGGACCGAGCGGCTACCTCCGCCTCTCCTACGCCCTCGGCGACGACGCGCTCCTCGAGGGCGTGCGCCGCTTGCAGAAGCTCTTCGGCACCGATTAGACCCTCTCCTCCTGCGTCGTCGATCGGCCGCGGTCGGCTCGACGACGCAGGAGCGTCGCAGAGAGCGGGATGCGTACCGCGGACGACGATCCGCTGACACGCGGATCGCCGGTCACCGCTCGCACGGTGATCGCGGGGACTGCCCCCGGCCTGTCCGAAAGATGAAGGGTGCCTGCCATCTCGGGGCGGGCAGGGCAAGAGGGAGGCGGAAATCAGGGATCACTGTCGCCGGAGGGGTGCGACAGGGCACGCTGTGACGATGAGCGAAGACCACGCCGTCCGAGTCCGCGACCTGCGGAAGGACTACGGGGGCGCTCCGGCGGTCGCGGGAGTCTCCTTCGACATCCACCGGGGCGAGACCTTCGCGCTCCTCGGCCCGAACGGCGCCGGCAAGTCGACGACGATCGAGATCCTCGAGGGCTATCGTGACCGCTCCGGCGGCGAGGTCTCGGTCCTCGGGGTCGACCCGCGCCACGGCGACCTGGCGTGGAAGGCGCGACTGGGCATCGTCCTGCAGTCCAGCGGCGAGTCCGGCAACGCGACGGTCCGTGAGCAGATCGCGCACTTCGCCGGCCTCTACCCGCGACCGCGCGACGTCGACGAGACCATCGAGGCCGTCGGACTGACGTCCAAGGCTCGCTCGCGCATCGGCCGCCTCTCGGGAGGCCAGCGCCGACGCGTCGACGTCGCCCTCGGCATCATCGGCCGCCCCGAGCTGGTGTTCCTCGACGAGCCCACCACGGGCTTCGACCCCGAGGCCCGCCACTCCTTCTGGGACCTGATCGCCCTGCTCAAGAGCGAGGGCACGACCATCCTGCTCACCACGCACTACCTCGACGAGGCCGCCCGCCTCGGCGACCGCGCCGCCGTGATCTCCGGTGGGCGGCTCCTGGCCCTCGGCCCGATGAGCGCGATCGGAGGGGACGAGGCGCGCGTCCCCATCGTGCAGTGGCGCGAGGACGGCGTGCTGCACCGGCTGCGCACCACCGAGCCCGCCCGGACCGTCGCCGAGCTCCACTCCCGGATCGGGGAGCCGACGGCCCTCGAGGTCGTCCGCCCCAGCCTCGAGGACATCTACCTCGACCTCATCCGCGAGGACCGCGACGCGGTCGACCTGATCGGAGAGCCCGCGTGACCGCCGCCGCCACCCGCCCCCGCACCCTCTCCACCGGTCCGGGACGCACCGTCCGCCTCGGACTCGCCCGGGCCCGCTACGAGATCCGCTCGTACTTCCGCGCACCGGACCAGGTGTTCTTCACCTTCCTCTTCCCGGTGCTGCTCCTGACGATCTTCTCGGTCGCGTTCGGCGACACCGCCGTGATGCAGGCGAACCCCCAGGACCCGGGCATCCCGATGGCGGAGTACTACGTGCCGGGCCTGGCCGCGGCCGGGATCCTGCTCTCGGGCGTCCAGAACCTGGGCGTCGACATCGCGGTCGAGCGCGGCGACGGCACGCTCAAGCGCCTCGCGGGAGCACCGCTGCCGGTCTTCAGCTACTTCATCGGCAAGTTCGGCCAGGTGCTCGTGACGAGCCTCGCGCAGACGGCCCTGCTGCTCCTCGTCGCGGCGACGGTGTTCTCGGTCGCGCTGCCCACCGACAGCGGGCGCTGGGCGACCTTCGCCTGGGTCTACCTGGCCGGAGTCGCGACGTCGGCCATCCTCGGCATCGCCGTCTCCGCCCTGCCCCGCTCGGGCAAGAGCGCGACCGCGGTGATCGTGCCGCCGCTGCTCGTGCTGCAGTTCATCTCCGGGTCGTACCTGTCGTTCACGACGCTGCCGGACTGGCTGCAGAACACGGCCAGCGTCTTCCCGCTCAAGTGGATCGCGCAGGGCATGCGCGCCGTGTTCCTGCCGAGCGGGTTCGAGGAGGCGGAGGTCAACGGGTCGTGGGACCTCGGCGGCGTCGCGCTGGTGCTCGGGATCTGGCTCGTCGTGGGACTCGTCGCCTGCCGCTTCGGCTTCCGCTGGATCCGCCGCGACAGCTGAGGCGGAGGAGGCCGCGGCCGAGGAGCGCGCGTCCTCAGGAGCACGGGGCCTGCTCTCGCAGATCCCGCGGGCTCAGACCGCGGTGCCGACCACCACGGGCTCGGGGTGCAGCAGCACGCCGAACTCCGCCAGGACGCGCCCCTGGACGTACCGGGCGAGCTCGGCGACCTGCTCGGCCGTCGCTCCTCCGCGATTGGTCAGGGCGAGGGTGTGCTTGCTCGACACGGCGGCCCGCGAGCCGGGCAGGGCAAACCCGCGCGAGACGCCGGCGTGCTCGATCAGCCACGCGGCACTGAGCTTCACCAGACCGTCGGCGCGGGGAGGCACGGGAAGCCCGACGGGCGCTCCGGCCTCGACCGCGGCGAGCGGAGTGATGACGGGCGCCTCCGCCGTCGGCTCGACCGGCCAGCGCGGCGCCTCGGGCGGCAGGGAGTCGGCGAACGCACTCGTGACGAGCGGGTTGGTGAAGAAGGAGCCGGCGCTCGCGGTGTCGGGGTCCTCCGGATCGAGGACCATGCCCTTGCCCGCGCGGAGCGCCAGGACGGTCTCGCGCACCCGCGCGAGCGGCACGCGGTCGCCGAGAGCGACTCCGAGCGCCGACGCCAGCTGGCCGTAGGCGACGGGAGTGCCGTCGCCCTCGGCGCCGACCTCCTCGAGCGCGAATTCGACGGCCAGCACCGCGCCGCGGCGGCCCTGCTTGATCACGGAGGTGCGGTAGGCGAACTGCAGCTCCTCCGCCGTCAGCCGGACGGGCTCGCGGGCGCCCTCGTCGAGGAAGTCCACCGCGACCAGCGTGTCCGAGAGCTCCTGGCCGTAGGCGCCGATGTTCTGCACCGGAGACGCTCCGACGGTGCCGGGGATGCCGCTGAGGGCCTCGAGGCCCGCCCAGCCGCGCTCCACGGTCGTCTCGACGAGGCCGTCCCAGGACTCGCCCGCCTGCACCCGCAGGAGCACGCGCCCCGGCTCGTCGGCGGGGAGCCGCTCGACGCCGGTGGTGCGCACGCGCACGACCGTGCCCTCGACCCCGTCGTCGCCCACGAGGAGGTTGGAGCCGCCGCCGAGCAGCAGCCACGGCTCGTCGTCCGACCACAGGCCGACGAGCGTCTCGACCAGCTCCGCCTCGGTGGCGGGCTCGACGAGGCGCTCGGCGGGTCCGCCGACGCGGAGGGTGGTCAGGGCGGAGAGCCGCGGCGCGGAGGTCACGCGAGTCGGACCCGGGCCTGGGCCTTGCCGAGGACGGACTGGCCCTCGACCGAGACGGCGAGGTCGACACGGACCCAGCCCTCCTCGGCGTTCACGGCGCCGACCTTGGCGACCACGTCGATCGCGGCGCCGTCGCGCGGGTCCACGACGACGGGGCGGGTGAAGCGCACCTGGTAGTCGACCACGCGTCCGGGGTCGCCGACCCAGTCGACGACGACCTGCACCGCCGTGCCCATCGTGAGCATGCCGTGCGCGAGCACGCCGGGCAGGCCCACCTCGGCGGCGACGTCGTCGCGGTAGTGGATGGGGTTGAAGTCGCCCGAGGCGCCCGCGTAGCGCACCAGGGTGCCGCGGTCGATCGGGAAGCTGCTCTCGGCGACGACCTGGCCGACGCACAGCTCGTCGAGGGCGGGCAGTGCAGTGCTCATTCGTCTCCCCTGACCACGAGGGTCGAGATCGCGGTGACGACGTGCTCGCCGCTCGCGTCGACCATGCGGGACTCGGTGGTGACCATCGAGTGGGCGCCGAGCTTCTTGATGGCGGCGACCGAGAGTGTCGCGGTCAGGTCGTCGCCGGCGACGACCGGACGGGACAGCACGAAGCGCTGGTCGCCGTGCACGACGCGGCTGAAGTCGATCCCGCCGTCGGGCTCGGCGAGCAGCTGCTGGAGCGTGAACTCCTGCACGACGACGGCGAAGGTGGGCGGAGCGACGAGGTCGGGGTGCCCGGCGGCGCGGGCGGCTTCGACGTCGTGGTGCAGGGGGGAGGTCGCGGAGACGGCGCGGGCGAACTCGCGCACCTTCTCGCGCCCCACCTGGTAGGGCTCCGTGGGCGCGAAGACGCGCCCGACGAGTTCGGGGTTCACTGGCACCCGGCCATACTAGGCGCTGCCGCCAGAGGGCCCTCGGGGCTCCGGAGGCCCCGCCGGTGGCCACCCGGGTATGACCACCGCGAATTTCCCATCCCTGTATGGCTGACCCGCGGCCGAACTTCTCCGAAGCTGGCGGGCATGTCGACACCCACTCCCGAGCGCGACTGGGCGACCTACGCCCGCGAGCTCGGCACCAACATGCACCGGGCCCGCATCGCCAAGGGCGCCAGCCAGGAGCGGATCGCCCACGCGGCGGGGCTCGCGGGCTACACCTACCAGAAGTTCGAGAAGGGCGAGTCGAAGCCCGGCTCGCCCGCGAACCCCACGCTGCACACCCTCCTCGCGCTCTGCGAGGCGCTCGAGATCGAGCTGACGGACCTCCTCCCGCCCGACCCGCCGCGCACCTCACGAGGCGCCGAGTAGCCGCAGCACCGCGCCGGCCAGCCGCGACCCCGAGCTGAGATCGAGGTCGACCTCGCCGAGCCCGTCGGCCTCCAGGCGGAGCCTGTCCTCCCCCGACTCCCCCGGGCGGCACAGGGAGACGTGCACCGTCGCACCCGCGGCCCCGCTTCCGCCCGCCCAGAGCACCACCGGGAGCGAGCTCGCCGCGGAGCGGTGCAGACGCTCCCCCGCCGCGACCAGCTCGTCGTGCTCGCCCGCGCACCAGCGCGGGCACCCCTCGTCGTTCCTGCCGTCCATCCGCTCCTCCACGTTCCGCACCCCTCGGTCGAGGAGACCAGCCCACCAGGCGGTACCGACACCGAGGGCCCGCCGCGCCCCGATCCCGACCGGGGTGTGGACAGGAGGCGGTCGTCCGCCCGTTGTGGAGGAGCGAGGACCAGAGTCCCATACCCAGATGGTGCCACCAGGGGTCCGGCGCGAAGCACCGGCGCGGTGTCAGCGGTGGACGATCAGCCAGGTCGCGATCGCCGTGGTCGAGCCCGTGTTGACCATGCGGTGCGGCCGCTCGCACGGGAACGTGATGGCGTCGCCCGGCCCCAGGACGACCGTCTCGTCCTCGAACTCCACCGTCAGCTCCCCGAGCGTCACCGTCCCCATCTCGAACCCGTCGTGGCGGAGCAGCTGCCGGTGCGCCGTCGAGGTCGAGCCCGGCGGGTAGGTCGACTCGAAGAAGTCGACGGCGTCCAGCGGACGCGGCGCCAGCCGGCGGAACAGCACTCCGCCCTCGAGCGCCACGGGCGCCGACTCGCGCGCCCGGACGACCGCGGTCTCGACCGGCGCCGACGCGCCCTGGTCGAACACGGCGGACAGCGGGACCCCCAGCGCGTCCACGAGCGCGATCAGCCGGCCGACCGAGGGCTGCATCGCTCCGCGCTCGATCTGCGAGACGGCGCTCACGGAGATGCCGAGCCGTCCGGCGAGAGCCTTCAGCGACAGGCCCGCCGAGAGCCGCAGCTCCCGCAGCCGGGCACCGAGTCCGGCCCCGTCCGCGATCGCGCGGGCGGCCGCCTCGTCGGGCGCGATGTCGTCGGAGGGCATCGCCCGTCCCCTCTCGCGGATCGTCACACAGCCGTAACGGAGCCGAAACGAGCGGCGGCCTCCCGACTCGTAGCGTGGCCCGCGTGAAGTGATCACTTCACTCGGAACGCTCCCCGCGACGCCCCGCCTCCTCGGCCGGTCGCCCCGACCACCCTGACACATCCGCTCCGTGCCGCTCCGCGCACGACCGCCCGAGAGGTGGATCCACCCATGTCCGACCGCGTCACCGCACCCCGAGTCACCGCTCCCCCCGTCGATCCGGATCCCGCCGCCGCGGCGAGCGCCGGCTACGACGACCGCCTCTCCAACGAGGACCTCGCCCCGCTCCGGAAGCAGCGCTGGTCGAGCTACAACATCTTCGCGTTCTGGATGTCGGACGTGCACAGCGTCGGCGGGTACGTGACCGCGGGCTCGCTCTTCGCGCTGGGCCTGGCCGGCTGGCAGGTGCTCGTCGCCCTGGTGGTGGGGATCGTGATCGTGCAGGTCTTCTGCAACCTGGTCGCCAAGCCCAGCCAGGTCACCGGCGTGCCCTACCCCGTCATCAACCGCGCGATCTTCGGCGTCCGCGGCGCGAACATCCCCGCGATCATCCGCGGACTGATCGCGATCGCCTGGTACGGCGTGCAGACCTACCTGGCGGCGCAGTCGCTGAACATCGTCTTCCTCAAGTTCTTCCCGGGCATGGCCGCCCTGAACACGCCCGAGGCGTCGTTCCTCGGACTCTCGGCTCTGGGCTACCTCTCCTACGCGATCCTCTGGGTCGCGCAGGCCGCGCTGTTCTGGCGGGGGATGGAGTCGATCCGCCGCTTCATCGACTGGGCGGGACCGGCGGTCTACGTGGTGATGCTCGTGCTCGCCGTCTACCTGGTGTCGCAGGCGGGCTGGGAGAACATCTCGCTCACCCTCGGCTCCAGCGAGCCGCTCGACCTCGCCGCCGCGGTGCCGGTGATGATCTCGGCCGTCGCCCTGGTCGTCTCCTACTTCTCGGGCCCGATGCTCAACTTCGGCGACTTCTCGCGGTACGCCCGCAGCTACGGCGCCGTGAAGCGCGGCAACCTGCTCGGCCTCCCGATCAACTTCCTCTTCTTCTCCCTCCTCACCGTGATCACCGCGTCGGCGACCGTGCCGGTCTTCGGCGAGCTGATCACCGACCCGATCGAGACCGTCGAGCGGATCGACACCTGGTTCGCCGTGCTCCTCGGCGGGCTCACCTTCGTCATCGCGACGATCGGCATCAACATCGTCGCCAACTTCATCTCCCCCGCGTTCGACTTCTCGAACGTCAACCCGAAGAAGATCAGCTGGCGGATGGGCGGCATGATCGCCGCCGTCGGCTCGGTGCTGCTCACTCCGTGGAACTGGTACTCGAACGACACCGCCATCCACTACACGCTCGGCATCCTCGGCGCGCTGATCGGACCGCTGTTCGGCGTCCTCATCGCGGGCTACTACCTGATCAGCCGCCAGCGCGTCTGGGTCGACGACCTCTACACGATGAGCGAGAAGGGCCGCTACTGGTTCTCGCGCGGCTTCAACCCCAACGCCGTCTGGGCGACCGTGATCGGCGGAATGCCCTCCGTGGCCTCGGTGCTCGTGCCGCGCTGGATCGCGGAGGCGGGAGGCGCGGAGTTCACCTGGCTCGGCGACTACAGCTGGTTCCTCGGCTGCGGGCTCGGGTTCGTCGCGATGGCCGTGCTCGAGCGGCGCGCGCCGCGGATCGGGCGCCTCGACGAGGACCTCGAGAACGTCAGCGACGGCTCGACCGTCTGAACGATCGGAACGGAGGAGGGATCCGCACCGTCCGCTCCGCACCGCGCGGACCGGCGGCCGGGCGGGTCCCTCCCCCCTCCCGGCACCCGAACCGAGGAACCGCCATGCGCATCACCGTCGTCAACCCGAACACCAGCACCGCGATGACCGCGGCGATCGGCCGGGCCGCCCGCTCCGTCGCCTCGCTCGGCACCGAGATCACGGCCGTCACCCCGCCGATGGGTCCGGCGTCGATCGAGAGCCACTACGACGAGGCGCTCGCCGTCCCCGGCGTCCTGCACGAGATCGCCCGGGCGGAGGCGGTCGGCAGCGACGGCGCGGTCATCGCGTGCTTCGGCGACCCGGGCGTCGACGCCGCGCGCGAGATCGCGAGCGGCCCGGTCGTGGGGATCGCCGAGGCGGCCATGCACATGGCCGCGCTCGTCGGCCGGGGCTTCAGCGTCGTCACCACGCTCTCGCGCACCAGCGGCCGCGCCTGGGACATCGCCCGCCGTGCCGGGTTCGGCGACGCCTGCCGTCAGGTGCGCGCCTGCGACATCCCGGTGCTCGAGCTCGACGACCCCCGCTCCGGCGCCCGTCGCGCGATCCTGGCGGAGTGCGCCGAGGCGCTGGCCGTCGACGGATCGGACTCGATCGTGCTGGGCTGTGCCGGGATGGCGGACCTGTGCCGCGACCTCTCGCGGGAGCTGGGAGTGCCCGTGGTGGACGGAGTCGCCTCAGCGGTGCGCCTGGTGGAGGGGCTCGTCGCGATGGGCGTCAGCACCTCGCGGCGCGACGAGTACGCGGCGCCGCGGACGAAGGCGATGGCGGGACTGCTCGCTCCGTTCGAGCGGGTGTGAGGCTCCGCGCCGGTCCGTGCGGTCGGGCGTCCTGCCGGACCACCGCTCCGGGCCCACCTGCGAGGATCAGGGGATGAGCGTCCTCCGCGATCTCGGCCTCGGTGCCCGGCTCTTCCTCCGCGGCTTCCGCACCTGGGTCCGCTCGCCGCGGGCGATGCTCCTCGGCGCGATCCCGCCCCTGATCGTCGGCCTGGTCTTCGTCGGCGTGCTGGTCCTGGTGCTCACGCGGGTGCAGGACGCGGTGACCGCGCTCACCCCGTTCGCCGACGGCTGGGACGAGGGCACGGCCTCCACCGTCCGCCTGGTGCTCTCGATCGCGGTGGTCGGCGCCGTGCTCGCCCTCGGGGTGGTCCTCTTCGCCGCGGTGACCCTGCTCGTCGGCGACCCCTTCTACGAGCGGATCTGGCGGCGGGTCGAGGACGACCTCGGCGGCGTGCCCGACGAGCGCGAGAGCACCTTCTGGCAGGGGGTCGGCCGCGGGCTCCGCGACTCCGCCGTGCTGGTCGCCACCTCCCTCGGGATCGGCGTGGTCCTGGTGCTGCTGGGCCTGGTGCCGCTGGTCGGCTCGATCGTCGGGCTCGTCGCGGGCGCTCTGGTCGGCGGGAGGGCCCTCGCGCTCGAGCTCACCGGGTTCGCGGGCGACGCCCGCGGCCTCTCCCTCCGCGACCGGCGGCGCCTCCTCGGCGAGCACCGCGCGGTCTCCCTCGGCTTCGGCATCGCCGTCTACCTCGCGTTCCTCATCCCCGGGGGCGCCGTCGTCGCCACCCCCGCTGCGACGGCCGGCGCGACCCTCCTGCTCCGGACCCTGCGGGGCGAGCCGACCGAGCGTCCGGCCGCCTGACACCGCTTGGCCGCCGCCCGGCTCTCCCCTAGACTCGCCGCGTGCGCACGTCGATCCGAAGCCCCTGGTGGCCCGCCTCCTAGGCGGACCGACGCGCAGACCCCTCGCACGCGACCGCCTCCTCCGGGCGGTCGTTCTGCATGTCAGGGCCCGGGTGGGGCACGACCCGATTCAAGGACCACGATGACCTCGCTCCTCTCCCGTATCCTCGCCTCCGACGGGACGCTGCCGTTCGCGGTGGTCCTCCGCCAGGGCCGCGACGCCGTCGACGTGTTCACGGGCGACGTGCTCGACGTCGAGGGCCTGGCCGACATCCCGCTCGACGGCGACGACGTGCTGACGCTGGTGCCCTACCGGCAGGTGCGCGAGCGCGGCTTCGCGGCGAAGGACGACGGAGCCCCGCTGCGCAACCTCGTGGTGCGCGAGCGCGAGAGCGTCCCGCTGGCGGAGGTGCTGCGGCTGCTGCCCGAGCGGGAGATCCCGGTGGAGGAGCGCGGCTTCGACGTGCCGGACGACGAGTACGCCGACATCGTCCGCCGGGTGATCGAGGACGAGATCGGGCGCGGTGAGGGCGCCAACTTCGTCATCAACCGCGCGTTCGTCGCGCAGACCGACGCGCCGCCCGTCGAGGCGGTCCTGGCCTGGTTCCGCCGCCTGCTCACCGACGAGTCCGGCGCGTACTGGACCTTCGCTATCCACACGCCCGGCGTCGGCGGCGCGCAGACGGTCACCGCCGTCGGCGCGACGCCCGAGCGCCACGTCTCGGTGCGCGACGGCGTCGCCATGATGAACCCGATCAGCGGCACCTTCCGCCACCCCGCGGCCGGGCCCACCGGGGAGGAGGTGCTCGCGTTCCTCGCCGACGTCAAGGAGAGCGAGGAGCTCTTCATGGTGGTGGACGAGGAGATGAAGATGATGAGCGCGGTCTGCCCGGACGGCGGCCGCATCCTCGGCCCGTTCCTCAAGCAGATGTCGCGGCTCAGCCACACCGAGTACCTGCTCGAGGGCCGCACCGGACTCGACGTGCGCGAGGTCCTGCGGCTGACGATGTTCGCGCCCACGGTCACCGGCTCGCCGATGGAGAACGCGTGCGCTGTGATCGCCGAGTACGAGAAGGAGCCGCGCGGCTACTACTCCGGCGTTCTCGCCCTCTTCGAGCCGGAGGAGCACGGCTACACGGTCGACGCCCCCATCCTCATCCGCACCGCCTACCTCCGCGCGGACGGCCGCCTCACCGTGCCGGCGGGCGCGACCCTCGTCCGCCACTCCACTCCCGAGGGCGAGGTCGCCGAGACGCGCGCGAAGGCGTCGGGCGTCCTCTCCGCCCTGGGCCTCCTGCCGCACCGCGACGTGCCGCCGGCCATCGATCTGAACGCGCAGCCGGGCGTGCAGGAGGCGCTCGAGGCGCGCAACGAGCGGCTCGCCTCGTTCTGGCTCCGACCTCAGGCGCCCGAGCACATCGCCGGCCTCGCCGGGCACACCGCGCTGATCGTCGACAACGAGGACCAGTTCACGACGATGCTCGCCCACCAGCTGCGCCATCTCGGGATGGACGCCCGGGTCGAGCGCTGGTCCGAGGTCGCCGACGTGCTGAGCGACGACCTCGTCGTCTTCGGTCCCGGCCCGGGCGACCCCCGCGACGCCTCCGAGCCGCGGATCGCGCACCTGCGCGCGCTGATGACCGCGCGCCTCGAGGCGGAGCGGCCGATGCTCGCCGTCTGCCTCAGCCACCAGATGCTGTCGCTGCTGGCGGGCCTCCCGGTCGAGCCGCTGCCCGCGCCCCGCCAGGGCGTGCGCCTGGCGGTGGACGTGTTCGGCGAGGACGCGGCCATCGGCTTCTACAACACCTTCTCCTCCGTCGCCCCCGGCGTCACGCGCACGCCCCGGCTGGGGCTCGAGGTCTCGGTCGACCCGGAGACGGGAGTGGTCAACGCCCTGCGGGGCGAGCACGTCGCGTCGGTGCAGGGGCACCTGGAGTCGGTGCTCTCCTCCGACGGCCTGCGCACCCTGGAGCGGCTGGTCCGCACCGCGACGGCGCAGCCGGCCCGGGCATGAGTCGGCTGCGGCTGATCGCCTCCCCCGCCTACTCGCCCGAGCTGCAGGAGGCGGTGGCCGGCGCCGTGCGCGCGGCGGCGGAGGCGGCGCGCGGCTGGTACGGGCGCGGCGACAAGCTCGCGGCCGACGCGGCATCGGTGGCGGCGATGCGGGCGGTGCTCGCCGACGCTCCGTTCGACGGCGTCGTCGTGATCGGCGAGGGCGAGAAGGACGAGGCCCCGATGCTCGCGAACGGCGAGCGCCTCGGCCGCGCCTCCGCTCCCTCCTGCGACGTGGCGGTCGATCCGCTCGACGGCACCCGGCTCACGGCGGAGGGGCTCCCCGGCTCGGTGAGCGTGATCGCGCTCGCCCCGCGCGGCACGCTGTTCGACCCGCGCGACGTGTTCTACATGGACAAGCTGGTCTGCTCCGGACCGGGCCGGGGCGCCGTCTCGCTCGATCTCCCTCCGGCCGAGAACGCCGCACGGCTGGCGGCGGCGCTCGGGAAGCCCGTCGCGGAGCTGGTCGTCGTCGTGCTCGACAAGCCGCGCCACGCCGGGCTGATCGCGGCTCTGCGCGCGGCCGGGGTCGCGCTCGAGCTGCGCGGCGAGGGCGACGTGTCGGTCGCGATCGAGGCGGCCGACCCCGCGGGCCGGGTCGACCTCGTCCTCGGCGTCGGCGGCACCCCGGAGGGAGTGGTCGCCGCGTGCGCCGTCCGCGCCCTCGGCGGCGTCATGGAGGGGCGCCTCGCCCCGCAGACCTCGGCCGAGCGCGCGAACGCGCTGGCCGCGGGGCACGACCTCGACCGGCTGCTGACCCTCCACGACCTGGTCTCCTCCGACGACGTGCTCTTCGCGGGCTGCGCGGTCTGACCGCTGCCCGCCGGCCGGGCCCGCCCCAGCGCCCGAGCCGGGACGAGGGGTGACGGATGTCACGCCCCATCGGTGACAGAGGACCGGGGCACTCGGGCGGGCGCCTCGGCAGGCTGAGGACATGACCTCGACCGACCTCGCCGTGCAGGCGACCGCCCTCACCAAGAGCTTCGGCTCCGTCGCTGCTGTGGCCGGGGTGGACCTCACCGTCCGCCCCGGCGAGATCGTCGCCTTCCTCGGCCCCAACGGCGCGGGCAAGACCACCACCCTCGACATGCTCCTGGGCCTCTCGGCCCCGGACACCGGCGAGGTGACGGTGTTCGGGCGCCCGCCACGCACGGCGATCGCGCACGGACTCGTCTCGGCCGTCCTGCAGACCGGCGGCCTGCTCAAGGACCTCAGCGTCCACGAGACCCTGGAGCTGACCGCGAGCCTCTTCGCCGACACCCGGCCGATCGACGAGGTGCTGGAGCGGGCCGGAATCGCCGAGCTCGCCTCCCGCCGCGTGGGGCTGTGCTCCGGCGGCCAGCAGCAGCGGCTCCGGTTCGCGATGGCGCTGCTGTCGGATCCCGGCCTGCTCCTGCTCGACGAGCCGACGACGGGCATGGACGTCGAGGGGCGCCGCGCGTTCTGGCACGCCATCCGCACCGACGCGGCGCGCGGGCGCACCGTGCTCTTCGCGACGCACTACCTCGAGGAGGCGGACGAGTACGCCGACCGCATCGTCCTGATGAGCCGCGGCCGGATCGTCGCCGACGGGACGACGAGCAGCATCAAGAACCTCGTCTCCGGCCGGATCGTGCACGCGACCCTCCCCGGCGCCGACCTCGCCGCCCTGGCCGCCCTTCCCCGGGTCTCCAGCGTCGAGGCGCAGGGCGACCGGATCGCCGTGCACACCGACGACTCCGACGCTCTCGCCCGGCACCTGCTCACCCGCACCGGGGCCTGCGACGTCGAGATCACCGCCCAGAACCTCGAGAGCGTCTTCCTCGCCCTCACCTCCGAAGGAGCGTCCGCATGACCGCCACGACCCCCGCCGCCGACCGCGTCCGCCTCGACCGCCGCTCGCCGGCGCTGGGAGGCTTCACCACGACCTACCTGCGCATCGAGATCCTGCGGCGGCTGCGGAACCGCCGGACGCTCTTCTTCACCCTCCTCTTCCCGGTGCTGATGTTCTTCATCGTCGGCTATCCGCTCCGCGACGAGCCGCTGACCGCGACCCCGATCGCGGCGGGCGGCGTCTCGGTCGCCGCGTTCATCATGGTGTCGATGTCGATGTACGGAGCGATGATGTCCGCGACGCAGACGGGAGCGGCCGTCGCCGTGGAGCGCGCGCAGGGCTGGAGCCGGCAGCTGCGGCTCACCCCGCTGAACCCGGTGGTCAACGTGCTGATCAAGATGATCGCCGGGATGGTGCTCGGCCTGCTCGCCGTCGTCGCCACCTTCGCGGCCGGCGCCGCCAGCGGCATCGAGCTCTCGGCGGTGCAGTGGGTCGCGACCGGACTGACCGGTTGGCTGCTCGCGAGCGCCGTCTTCACCACGCTCGGCCTCATGGTGGGCTACATGGTGCCGGGCGAGAACGCGGCGCAGATCACGAGCCTGGTCATCGTGGTCCTCGCGTTCCTCGGCGGCCTCTTCTACCCGGTGAGCAGCATGCCCGGATTCATGCAGAGCATCGCCGCCCTGACCCCGGTCTACGGGATCAGCGAGCTCGCGCGGGCGCCGCTCACCGGCGAGGGGTTCGACCTGGGCGCCCTGGTCGACGCACTCGTGTGGCTCGGTCTGCTCCTGGGCGGCACGGTGTTCTTCTTCCGCCGCGACACGAAGCGGGTATGAGGGATGCGCGGCGCGGGCCGCCTCGGTCCTAGGGTGAGCGCGTGAGCAGCACCACCGCCTCCGGACACGGCGAGCCCGGCTGGCCGATCCGCCCGGCCGCGGCGGGCGCCGATCCGGGCGCGACCCTGCGCACGGCGCTGTGGACGCCGCGGGCGCTCCGCTGGTACACCGGCGCCGTCTTCTCGCTCTTCTGGGTCTACTCGACCGTGCCGTCGGTCCTCGACGACCCGGAGTGGCCCGGCCGCGTCGCCGGCGTCGTCCTCATCGCCGCGTTCAGCGCCGGGTTCCTCGTCGCCCCGCCGCTCGCCTGGACCCTGGCGACCCGGGGCCGGCTGCTGATCTGCCTCGGGCTGCTCGCCTTCTCCTTCACGCTCCTCCCGTGGCTCGGCCGCGACGTGACCGGGCTCTGGACCTACGTCGGGGTCCTCGTGGGCATGTGCGTGTTCACCTGGCGCCTCACCGTGGTCCTCGTCGGAGCTCTCGCGCTCGTGACGCTCGCCGTCCGCCTCGAGAGCGACGGCGTCACCGAGACCGCGTTCGTGGTGCCGGTGATCATCCTCTCCATCTCGCTGATGATGGCCACCTTCGCGCGCACGATCGCCACGGTGAACCAGCTCCGCGAGACCCGGGCCGAGCTGGAGGTGCTGACGGCCGAGCGCGAGCGGAGCAGGGTCGCCCGCGACATCCACGACATCCTGGGGCACTCGCTGACGGTGATCACGGTCAAGTCCGAGCTGGCCGGACGCGTCCTCGACGCCGACCCCGAACGGGCCCGCGCCGAGATCGCGGACGTGGAGACCCTCGCCCGGGGCGCCCTCGCCGACGTCCGCGCGACCGTCTCGGGCTTCCGCGCCACGACGGCGAGCGGGGCGCTGGCGGCCGCGCGCGGCGCTCTGACCGCAGCGGGGATCACCGCCGAGCTGCCCTCCTCCACCGACACCGTGCTCCCGCAGCACCGCGAGCTGGTGGGGTGGGTGATCCGGGAGGGAGCGACCAACGTCGTCCGCCATTCGGGAGCCTCGCGCTGCCGCATCCGTCTCACCGCCTGCGAGGTCGAGATCGCCGACGACGGAGCGGGTCCTCAGGCGGCCGGGACCGGCTCGACCGGGCTGGCGGGGCTGCGCGAGCGCGTCGAGGCGGCGGGCGGACGGCTCTCCGTCGGACGGAGCGAGCTCGGCGGCTTCCGCCTGACGGCATCGCTCCCAGGAGGCGGACGTTGAGCGCCCTGCGGCTCCTGATCGCGGACGACCAGGCGCTGGTGCGGGGCGCCCTCGCCGCTCTGCTCTCCCTGGAGCCGGACATCGACGTCGTCGCGGAGGTCGGCCGCGGAGACGAGGTGGTCGCCGCGGCGATCGCCTCGACGCCGGACGTCGCGCTGCTCGACATCGAGATGCCGGGCCTGGACGGGATCGCCGCCGCCGCACTCCTCCGCGATGCGCTGCCGTCCTGCCGCGTGCTGATCGTGACGACCTTCGGCCGCCCCGGCTACCTCACCCGGGCGATGCAGGCGGGGGCCTCGGGCTTCGTGGTGAAGGACACCCCGTCCGCCCGGCTGGCCGACGCCGTGCGCCGGGTCGGGCAGGGGCTGCGCGTGGTGGACCCCGCCCTCGCAGCGGAGTCGCTGGCGCAGGGGGGCACACCGCTGACCGAGCGGGAGGCCGATGTGCTCGCCGCCGCGCGTACCGGCGGATCGATCGCCGACCTCGCGCGGATGCTGCACCTCTCCCCCGGGACGGTCAGGAACCACCTCTCGGCGGTGATCGGCAAGACCGGAGCGCGCAACCGGGCCGACGCCGTGCGGATCGCCGAGCGGAACGGCTGGCTCTGAGCGGGCCGCGCGGTCCGCGGGTCCGGGAACGCCGAAGGCCCCGACTCGACGCGCGAACCGGGGCCTTCTCGCTGTAGCGGGAGCGGGACTTGAACCCGCGACACCACGATTATGAGCCGTGTGCTCTAACCACCTGAGCTACCCCGCCGCGCGTTCTTCGCAGGCCTGGCCTGCGGGGAACGGAGCCCCCTGTGGGAATCGGACCCACTACCTCTTCCTTACCAAGGAAGTGCTCTACCAATGAGCTAAGGGGGCGCACCCGCGGGTCTGACAGCCCCTCTCGGGACGTGCCCGCGATTTGGCACCGTTAGACGATAGCACCTCCGCGGAGCGTCGATGACCGCGGGGGACGCGCCCCCGCGGCCGCCCGTCTGCGGCTACGCCCGGCTCGCCTCGTCGAGCGCGGCGAGCTCCTCGGCGCTCAGCTCGAGGGAGGCCGAGGCGATCAGAGCCGGCAGCTGCTCCATCACCCGGGCGCTGGCGATCGGCGCGACCACTCCGGGCTGCGAGCGGAGCCACGCGAGCGCCACCGTCGCCACCTCGGCGCCGTGCGCCTCCGCCGCCGCGTCGAGCGCCGCCAGCACCCGGCGGCCGCGGCCGTCGAGGTAGCGGGAGGCGCCGTCGGCGCGCGGGCCCTCGGGGGTCGAGCCGTCGCGGTACTTGCCGGTCAGGAAGCCGGACGCCAGAGCGGAGTAAGGGACGACGGCCAGCCCCGCCTCGCGGGCGAGGGGCAGCAGGTCGGCCTCGATCCCGCGCTCCACGAGGTTGTAGTGCGGCTGGAGGGCGACGGGCGCGTGCAGGCCCTCCTCGCCCGCGACCCGCAGCCACTCCGCGACGCGCTCGGGGCTGAAGTTCGACACTCCGATCGCGCGGACCAGGCCCTGGTCGACCAGCTCGGAGAAGACGGCCGCGATGTCGGCCATCGGCACGGCCTCGTCGTCGAAGTGGGCGTAGTAGAGGTCGATCCGATCGGTCCCGAGGCGCTCGAGGGAGGCGCGGGCGGCCGCGCGCACGGTGTCGGGCGCGAGGCCGGTGAACTGCGGGTGGCGGCCCGCCTTCGTCGCGATCACCACGTCGTCGCGGTTCCCCGAGCGCTGAGCGAGCCACTCGCCGATGATCGTCTCGGACTCGCCGCCCGTGTTGCCCGGGACCCAGGCGGAGTAGGCGTCGGCGGTGTCGATGAAGTCGCCGCCCGCGGCCGTGTAGCCGTCGAGGACGTCGAAGGAGGTCTGCCGCCCCGCGGTCCACCCGAAGACGTTGCCGCCGAGCGAGAGCGGGAAGACGTCGATGCCGGAGTCGCCGAGCGGCGAGCGGGTGACGGAGGAGGATGCTGCGCTGTCGATGCTCATCCCCCGATTCAAGACCCGCTCCCCGCCACGATCGATCCCCCTCCCGCGCATGCGCGGCAAGGACTCAGACTCTCAGCGCCGCGGGTAGTCGGCGTAGGCGAAGCGCGTCGAGTCCGGCGCCCAGCCGGAGACGTTGATCGTCCCCTGCCCGCCGTGGAGGCGCTCCAGCACGCGGCCGGGCTCGAGCGTCGCGCGCCCCGGGAGGCCGAGCAGCCGCAGCTCGACGTCGACGTTCTCGGGGTGCCCGGCCGTCCCCTCCGGATAGGCGAGGTAGAGCAGGTGCGCGCCGTCGGGCGACTCGTGCGGGAACCAGTCGACCGTGTCCGACTCGACCAGGCGCACGAGCCCGGAGCCGTCGAGGCCGAGGCGGAAGAGCTGCGCCCCTCCTCCGGCCCGCTCGGAGTTGAAGACGAGGGTGCGGCCGTCGGCCGAGACGTCGACGCCGTCGTCGGCCGGCTCGTCGTCGGTCAGGGCGGTGAGCGCGCCTCCTCCGGCCGGCATCGTGTAGACGTCGGTCCGCCACCGCCCGGAGGCGTCGCCGCCGCCGATCAGCGCGAGGGTCGCCCCGTCCGGCGAGACGCCGTGCAGGTAGTGCTTGAAGCGTGCGCCCTCGCGCTCGGCGGTCAGGCGGCGGGCGGGGGCGGAGCCGTCGAGCTCGACCGCGTAGAGGTGCCCGTCGCGCGCCGAGACGTAGGCGAGCCCGCCGGACGGGGCGAGCACGTGGTCGTTGTTGAGCTCGGCCGGCACCCCGTCGAGCGGGATCGGCTCGAGCGCTGCCGTCCCCTCCAGCGGCAGCCGGAAGAGGCCGCCGTCGCCGTTGACGATCAGGGCGGAGCCGTCCGGGGTCCAGTTCGGCGCCTCCACGAGGACGGAGTCGGATTCGAAGACGGTCGTCGACTCCCCCGTCCCGAGGTCGTGGACGCGGAGTCGGCAGAGCTGGTCGGGCAGGAGGGAGCGTGCCATGCTCCCCACGCTAGGGCCCTGGCGGATCGCGACGGGGCCGTCAAGCCTCCGCGTACTCAGGTTCCGCGTGAGGGCGCTCCGTTATTCTTGACCGACTTATGCGCTGGGTACACCTTGGGAGGAACATGTGATGCTCCTCATCCTCGTGATCTCGTTCGCGATCGCCGTGGTGACCCCCTGGCTGGTGGACCGGTTCGGGCCGAAGACCTTCTACGCGCTCGCGCTGATCCCGGCCGCGAGCTTCGCCGCCACCGCGACCGCCCTGCCGACGATCCTCGACGGCGGCGAGATCCGCGAGACCGTGCCGTGGATCCCCGCGCTGGACATCGCCCTCTCCTTCCGCCTGGACGCGCTCTCGATCGTCCTCGCCCTCGTGGTCAGCGGAGTGGGCGCCCTGGTCCTGGCCTACTGCGCGACGTACTTCAGCCGCGACGAGCCCTCGCTGGGCCGGTTCGCCGCGCTCCTGTCCGCGTTCGCCGGAGTGATGTACGGGCTGGTGACGGCCGACGACGTGATCATCCTCTTCGTCTTCTGGGAGGCGACGAGCGTCCTCTCCTACCTCCTCATCGGCCACTACAGCGGGCGCAAGGAGAGCCGGGGCGCCGGGCTCCAGGCGCTCCTGGTCACGACTCTCGGCGGGCTGGCGATGCTGGTCGGGATCATCGTCCTGATCGTGCAGGCCGGCACCACCAGCCTGTCCGGGATCGTCGCCGCCGCCCCCTCCGGCCCGATCGTGTCGACGGCGCTGGTGCTCGTGCTGCTCGGCGCGTTCTCGAAGTCGGCCCTGGTGCCGTTCCACTTCTGGCTGCCGGCCGCGATGGCCGCTCCGACGCCGGTCAGCGCCTACCTGCACGCCGCCGCGATGGTGAAGGCGGGCATCTACCTCGTCGCGCGCCTAGCGCCGGGCTTCGCCGACGACTCCGTCTGGCTGCCCGTGGTGGTGAGCGTCGGCGTCTGGACGATGCTCGTCGGCGGCTGGCGCTCGCTCCGGCAGTACGACCTCAAGCTCGTGCTGGCCTACGGCACTGTCAGCCAGCTCGGCTTCCTGACCGTCGCCGTCGGCTTCGGCTCGCGCGACGCCGCGCTGGCCGGGCTGACCCTGCTCGTCGCCCACGCCCTCTTCAAGGCGCTGCTCTTCCTCACCGTCGGCATCGTCGACCACCGCGCCGGCACGCGCGACCTCCGCAAGCTCAGCGGCCTGGGCCGCCAGGCGCCGGTGCTCGCGGGCGCGGCCCTCGTCGGCGTGCTGTCGATGGCGGGCATCCCGCCGCTGCTGGGCTTCGTCGCCAAGGAGGCCGTGTTCACGAGCCTGATCTCGGCGATCGAGCAGGGCTCGTTCTGGGCCTGGGTCGCGCTCGTCGGCCTCGTCCTCGGCTCGATCCTCACCGCGGCTTACTCCGCCCGCTTCTTCTGGGGCGCCTTCGCCCGCAAGAAGGGGCTCGAGGACACGCACCTGCACGCCGAGCCGTGGACCTTCACCGCCGCCCCGGTGCTGCTGGCGGCCGCCAGCGTGATCGGCGGGATCGCCGCCTCCGTCCTCGACCCGCTCGTCGCCGTCTACGCGGACACCCTCCGCTCCGCCGCCCCGGACGCCGATCCGGAGCCGGCCGCCGCAGCGGAGGCCTCCGACCACGGCGGCTACCACCTCGCGCTCTGGCACGGCTTCGAGCCCGCGCTGGCACTCAGCGCCCTCGTGATCGCCGTCGGACTCCTGCTCTTCGCCAAGCGCGTCGCCGTCGCGCGCGCCCAGTCGATGCTGCCCAACCGGATCGACTCCGCCGAGGGCTACTGGGCCACCGTCCGCTGGCTCGACCGCGTCGCCAGCACGGTCACGGAGTTCGTCCAGCGCGGCTCGCTCCCCCGCTACCTGACGGTGATCTTCGCGGTCTTCGTCCTCGGCGTCGGCGGTGCGGCCGCCCTCAACCGCACCTGGCCGGGCGACCTCGTCTTCTGGGACAGCCCGGGCCAGCTCGCGGTCGCGGCCGTGATGATCCTCGCAGCGGTGCTGTGCGCGATCGCCCGCAACCGCGTCGCCGCCGTGCTGCTCGCCGGCGCCACCGGCTACGGGATGGTCGCCCTCTTCGCCCTGCAGGGCGCGCCCGACCTCGCCCTCACCCAGGCGCTGATCGAGACGGTGACCCTCGTGGTCTTCGTCCTGGTCCTGCGCCGCCTCCCGACCCGCATCGCCGCGAAGCACCAGCCGATGCGCAAGCGCCTGCGCGCTGTCATCGGCATCGCCGTCGGAGCGGTCATGGCCCTCGCCGCCACCATCGCCCTCGGCGCCCGGACCGCGACGCCGATCTCGGCCGAGCTGCCCCGCCTCGCCTACGAGGAGGGCAAGGGCCGCAACATCGTCAACGTCCTGCTCGTCGACATCCGCGCCTGGGACACGATGGGCGAGATCTCGGTCCTCGTCGTGGTCGCCACCGGCGTCGCGAGCCTGATCTTCCTCTCCAGCCGGGCCGGAGGCGCACCCCGCCTCGAGTCGCAGAGCGCGGACGACCGCCGCGAGCGCGCGATGGACCTGACCGCCTCCTCCGCCGACGCCGAGCGCGACGGCGACCGCGGCTCCTGGCTCGTCGCCGGACGCACGCTGCGGCCGGAGAACCGCTCGATCGTGCTCGAGGTGCTGGTGCGCCTGCTCTTCCACCCCGCGATGATCGTGTCGGTCTACCTGCTCTTCACCGGCCACAACACCCCGGGCGGAGGCTTCGCGGGCGGTCTGCTCGCCGGACTCGCCCTCGTCGCGCGCTACCTCGCCGGCGGCCGCTTCGAGCTCGGCGAGGCCGCGCCGATCGACGCCGGCAAGGTCCTCGGACTCGGGCTCTTCTTCGCCGTCGGCACCGCCGTCTCCTCCCTGGCCTTCGGCCTCGAGGTCCTCGAGTCGAGCTGGCTCGACCTCGAGGTGCCGGTGCTGGGCGAGCTCCACCTGGGCACGTCCACCCTCTTCGACATCGGGGTGTACCTGATCGTGATCGGCCTCGCCCTCGACATCCTCCGCAGCCTCGGCGGCGAGGTCGACCGCCACGGCGAGGAGGCCGAGCAGGGCTCCCCCTCGGGCGACGGCGTCACGCACTCGACGGACAGCACCCCCGGCCCCGGCCAGGGCACCGTCGACGGGCTCGAGACCTCGCTCCCCACCGGCGCCACCGTCGTCGGCGGGCCGGGCAGGGGGGACGGCGCATGAGCATCACCCTCGTCCTCGTCGTCGTGATGGCGGTGATGTACGCGGCCGGCGTCTACCAGATGCTCGAGCGCAGCCTCACCCGCATCCTGATCGGGTTCCTGCTCGTCGGGAACGCGACCAACATCCTCATCCTGCTGATGGCCGGCCGCTCGGGCATCGCGCCGTTCGTCACCGACGACGGGCGCTCCTACGAGCAGATCGCCGCCGAGATGGCCGACCCGCTGCCGCAGGCGCTGATCCTCACGGCGATCGTGATCACCTTCGGGGTGTCCGCCTTCCTGCTCGCGATGATCTACCGGCGCTGGCGCCTCGCCAACGCCGACCAGGTGGAGGACGACGAGACCGACGCCTCGGTCCGCGAGGACGCTGCGGGCATCTCGGCCCAGACCACCGCCGACGACCGGGCGCTCGACGTCCTGCTCGAGTCCAGCGACGAGGGCACCGCCGCCAAGCACGGGGAGAGCGCCATGACCGACGACAGGAAGGAGGACCGATGAACGCCCTGATCCCGCTCGTCGTCACCCTCCCCCTCCTGGGAGCGGCCGTCGCGCTGATCCTCGGACGCCACCGGCGCGCGCAGATCACCGTGAACATCGTGACGCTCTCGAGCGTGCTGGTGATCTCCTCGGTGATGCTCGTGCTGGTCCTCACCGGCGACGGAGGCGGCAGCGCGGTCTACGTGGGCGGCTGGGAGCCGCCGTGGGGCATCGTGCTGGTCGTCGATCCGCTCGCCGCGCTGATGCTCGTGATCACCTCGATCACCCTGCTCGGCGTCCTGCTGTTCTCGGTCGGCCAGGGCCTCGTCGACGGCAACCGCGAGACGCCGGTCACGATCTTCCACCCGACCTACCTGATCCTCTCGGCGGGCATCCTCAACGCCTTCGTCGCGGGCGACCTCTTCAACCTCTACGTCGGCTTCGAGATCCTGCTGGCCGCGAGCTACGTGCTGATCACCCTGGGCGGCACCGCGCCGCGGATCCGCGCCGGCACGACCTACGTGGTCGTCAGCCTGGTCTCGAGCGTCTTCTTCCTCTCGGCCATCGGCCTGCTCTACGGCGCCACCGGCACGGTCAACATGGCGCAGCTCTCGATCCGCATCGCCGAGCTCCCCGCCGACGTGCAGCTGGTGCTCCACGTGGTGCTGCTGCTGGGCTTCGGGATCAAGGCGGCCGTGTTCCCCCTCTCGTTCTGGCTCCCGGACTCGTACCCCACGGCGCCGGCGCCGGTCACCGCCGTCTTCGCCGGACTCCTCACCAAGGTCGGCGTGTACGCGCTGATCCGCACCGAGACCCTGCTCTTCCCGGGCGGGAGGCTGAGCGAGGTGCTGCTGGTAGTGGCGCTGCTGACGCTGATCGTCGGCATCCTCGGCGCGGTCGCGCAGGCCGACATCAAGCGGATGCTGTCCTTCACGCTGGTCTCGCACATCGGCTACATGGTGTTCGGGATCGCCGTGGGCACCCCGGCCGGCTACGCGGCGACGATCTTCTACGTCATCCACCACATCACCGTGCAGACGACGCTGTTCCTCGCGACCGGCCTGATCGAGCGCGTCGGCGGCACCACCTCGATCCTGCGCCTCGGCGGGCTGCTCAAGGCCTCGCCGCTGCTGGCGCTGCTCTACTTCATCCCCGCGATGAACCTCGGCGGGATCCCGCCGTTCACCGGCTTCCTCGGCAAGGTGGGGCTCTTCGTCGCCGGCACGGAATCGGCCGTCGACCAGCCCTCATGGCTGATCTGGGCCGTCATCGCCGCCGGGGCCGTGACCTCGCTCCTGACCCTCTACGCCGTCGCGCGCGTCTGGAACATGGTCTTCTGGCGCCGCCAGGAGGAGGTGCCCGGCTACGAGTCGCCCCTGATCGACCAGCTGCAGGAGGACCCCCACGACACGGGCAGCATCCGCACCCGCCACTCGCCGCCGATGATGGTGCTGGCCACCGCGGGGATGGTCGTGGTCGGCGTCGCGCTGACCGTCGGCGCCGGTCCCCTCTACGACGCGAGCGAGCGCGCGGCGACCGCGGTCGCCGACCCCGCGACCTACATCGCGACCGTCTACCGCGACTCGTCCTTCGGAGAGGAGGGGCCGCGATGAGCCCCCGCCGCCGCGTCGACATCTGGAACCGCGTCGCGATGTTCGTGACTCTCGTCGGCATCTGGGTGCTGCTCTGGGACGACGTCTCAGTGCTGTCGATCGTCACCGGCTTCCTGGTCGCCCTGCTGATCACCCGGGTGTTCTACCTGCCGCCGGTCGAGTTCTCGAACCGCATCAACCCGTGGTTCGTGCTGGTCTTCCTCGCGCGGCTCGTCTACGACATCGCGGTCGCCTCGGTCCGGGTCTCGTGGCAGATCCTCACCCTGCCGGTGCCGGTGCACAACGCCATCGTCGCCGTGCACCTGCGGAGCCGCTCCGAGGGGATGCTGGTCTGGACCACCGAGGCGGTGACCCTCGTCCCCGGCTCGCTCGTGATCGACGTCGACCCCCAGAAGAACGTGCTCTACCTGCACGTGCTCGGCGTCCTCCACGACGAGGGCGAGCGCATCGACGAGGTGCGCCGGACCGTCCTCGAGACCGAGGCCCGCATCGTCCGCGCCATCGGCTCCCGCGAGGACGTGCAGAGGGTGAACCGGCCGATCGAGGCCGGGGCGGGGGTGGTCCGGTGATCGACTGGCTGATCTGGATCCTGGTGCCGGTGTTCGGCGCCGCCTGCCTGCTCGCACTCGTGCGGATCCTCCGTGGACCCTCCGTTCTGGACCGCGTCGTCGCGGCCGACGTGCTCGTCGCGACGATCATCTGCGGGATCGGCGCCGAGATGGCCGTCAACCACCACGCGCGGACCCTGCCCGTCGTGCTCGGGCTCGCGCTCTTCGCCGTCTTCGGCTCGATCAGCGTCGCCAAGTTCATGGCCAACCGCGAGGAGGACTGACATGGACCTGTTCTTCGACGTCCTGACCGCGGTGCTGCTCGTCGCCGGCGCCCTGCTCTCGCTCGTCGCCGCCATCGGCCTGCTGCGCTTCGACGACCTGCTGTCCCGGATGCACGCGGGCACGAAGCCTCAGGTGCTCGGCCTGATCTGCGTGATGCTCGCGGTCGCCATCCGGAACCCCGGCTTCGCCGCAGCGGGGACGATCGTGCTGGTGATCGGCTTCCAGCTGCTGACCGTGCCCGTCTCGGCGCACATGGTGGGCCGGGCCGCCTACCGGGCCGAGGCCGTCTCCCCCGGCCACCTCGTCGCCGACGAGCTCGCCGAGGCGGTCACCCGCGCCGACGAGCAGGCCCGCGCCACCGGGCCCGAGACCGCGCACGCGTCCGAGGAGCGGGCACGGACCTCCTCCGCACCGCCGCCCGAGGACGAGGACGGCCCGGCCGCGACCGCCTAGGCGGCGAGGACGAGCTGCACGGCGGTCGCGCCGGTCATGCTGCGCAGGGCGAATCCGCCGATCGCGAGGGTGACGGCGACCAGGCCGCCGACGAGCAGCACCAGAACCGGCACCACCCACAGCAGCGCCCGTCGGCGTCGGGCCCGGGCCTCGTCCGGCGTCTCATCCATCACCCGTCGACTGTACGGGACGGCGGGGGCGTGCCCCCGGCGCCCCCGGGCCGCCCGATAAACTCGGCCCATGACCCTGGACTCCGCTCTCTCCGGCGCGCCCGAGAACTCCCCCGGCCCCGACTCCGAGGCCGAGCACCGCCGGGGAGCCGAGTGGTGGCGCACCGCCGTCATCTACCAGATCTACCCGCGCTCCTTCGCGGACGCGGACGGCGACGGCATCGGCGACCTGCCCGGGATCGCCTCGCGCCTCGAGAGCCTCGCCGAGCTCGGCGTCGACGCGATCTGGCTCTCCCCCTTCATGACCTCGCCGCAGAAGGACGCGGGCTACGACGTCGCCGACTACTGCGACGTCGATCCGCTCTTCGGCACCCTCGCCGACTTCGACGCGATGCTGGCCCGCGCTCACGCCCTGGGCATCCGGATCATCGTCGACCTCGTCCCCAACCACTCCTCCAGCGCCCACCGCTGGTTCCAGGAGGCGCTCGCCGCTCCCGCGGGCAGCGCCGAGCGGGCGCGCTACCTGTTCCGCGACGGCCGGGGCGAGTCGGGCGAGCTGCCCCCGAACAACTGGGAGTCGGTCTTCGGCGGCCCCGCGTGGACTCGCGTCATGGAGCCCGACGGCTCGGCCGGTCAGTGGTACCTTCACCTCTTCGACACCTCGCAGCCCGACTTCGACTGGACGAACGAGTGGGTGCGCGAGCGCTTCCGCGAGGTCCTCCGCTTCTGGCTCGACCGCGGCGTCGACGGCTTCCGCGTCGACGTGGCGCACGGGATGATCAAGGCCGAGGGTCTGCCCGACTACACGCCGCCCGCCGACAGCGGGTCGATGGGCGGAGTCGCGACCGCCGACGGCGAGGAGCCCGCCACCGCCCCCTACTGGGCCCAGGACGGCGTCCACGAGATCTACCGCGACTGGCACTCCCTGCTCGCCGAGTACCCGGACGACCGCGTGCTCTGCGCCGAGGCGTGGGTGCAGCCGCTCTCGAAGCTCGCCCGCTGGGTCCGCCCCGACGAGATGCACCAGGCCTTCAACTTCGCCTACCTCGAGACCCCGTGGAGCGCACCCGCCCTCCGCGACATCATCGACTCCTCCGTCGAAGCCTTCGCCGCGGTCGGCGCCCCGTCGACCTGGGTGCTGTCGAACCACGACGTCGTGCGCCACGCGAGCCGCCTGGCCCTGACGTCCGAC
>NZ_PSUG01000022.1:0-58921 GCF_002931755.1 Rathayibacter sp. AY2B3
GCCGGCGGTGCCGTCCCGTGATGGGCCGACCCCTCACGGGTCTGCACCGCCGGCCCTCCCCCACCTCCCGACCGCGACATGCTGACTTGTAAACATGCCTACAAGTCAGCACGCGCGGCCGGTGTGGGTCACAGGCACCAGTCCTCGGACCAACCGGAGGGCGGGACTACAGCGTGCGCCTCGCCGGTCCAGTGGAGGTAGTAGAGCGTGCTGCCGTAGTCGTGATCCCCCGCGGTGACGTCCATCTGGCGGTTCTCCACGTCCGGCTCCGCGCTGTTCCACCGGGTCGAGACGTCCACCGCGCGGAGTTCCCCGGAGTCGGTCACGAGCGTCTGGCAGACGGGGCACCGGAGCGCTTCGTACGTCTCGCCGTCGTCGGTCACCGTCTCGATCAGCAGCTCGGGGGCCGCTGCCCACACCTGCTGGTGCAGCTCCTCGATCGTGGCGAGCAGCGCCTCCGCGCGGCTCCCCGGCGTCTCCTGCGTGGTGGTGGCGTCGAGTTCGGTATCGACAGTCATCGGCGTGGACTGCATGATGTGGCGCTCCCTTGTCTGATCGTTTTTTTGTGCCTCTCCGGCGGGAAGAACCGTTTGAGTGGAGGCGTCGCAGTGACGCCTATTCCGGGCGAGATAAGGGAGCCTGCGACCGCGCCCGGAATAGGTTGCACGGAGACGACGGAGCGAAATAGGTTTGTACCGCGGAGAGGAACAAAAAACCTCGAAGCAGTGCCGCGCAGCGGCTCCCGGTCGCCGCAGGCGATGTGCGCGAAGCGCACCCCGCGCCTCGAGCGGAACACCGGGGAGGGTGAGGGGCCGGCCCCTCACGGGACGGCACCGCCGGCCCTCCCCCGCCGAGAGCTGAGAGCCGCTGTCGGCGCCGGATGGGACGATGGAGGCATGTGGGAGCTGGCACACCGGACGCGCGCGGAATCGGCATCAACGGTGGTGCGCAGTAGCGCGGCGACGAGCGCCGCGGCGATCGTGGAAGTGCGCGCAGCGATCCCGGAGGATCACGTCATCCTCTACGTGCTCCGCGTCAAGAACTGAGCGGGCGCTCTACTCCGCGGCGCTGCGGCGGGGTGCGCGTTGGGTGGTTGTGGTGACGACGGCGGTCGCGCGGGTGAGGTTGGGGCCGATGGCGTCGGCTTCGAGGACGCGGCCGGTGCGGCGGTTCTCTCCTTCGCCCCAGGCGACGGTGCGCTCGTAGCCGACGACGATCACGGCGTCTCCCTTGTGGAGGGAGGCGAGGACGTGCTCGCCGAGTTCGAACTTCGCTTCCACGTAGTGCGTGGTCGGGGCGTCGTGCGGGGTCCACTCCCCCGCGCGGTATTCGCCGGTGTTCTCGATGACGCGCAGCTTCACGATCTGGACGCGGCCCGCCTGCACGGCCTCGGGGTCGGCGGCGAGGTTGCCGGTGATCGTCCTGGTGCTCATCTGTCGTCTCCTGCTCGTTCGGTTCGTGGGTCGTCCCGTCGACGTCGACGGGGATGCGCTTGGGGTGTTCTGCTCTGGTGCTTCGGTCTCGATACCCCAGGACGTGAGAGCGTCGCGTCGGGTGACCTCGACGGACGGCTCGGACAGCGCCCTGCGCTGTTCGAGCTCGGCGCGCGTCACGGCGTAGGCCGGGAGACGCCGCTCGTCGCCGTAGGCGAGGCGGTAGTACCGATCGGCCTCGTTCTCCGCCCAGTCGACCTCGCCCTGCCGGTCCGCGCGCCCGGCGAGATACCCTGCCCGGTACTCGTCGCTCTCGACGTTCGGGCCGGTCACGCTGCGTGCTTCTCGATGAGGTCCGGGCGGAAGCCCGACCAGTGGTCCTCGTCGCTCGCGACGACCACCGGGGCGGCGGAGTAGCCCAGCTCCTCCGTGACGTAGGCGAGCGCTGCGGGGTTCGTCGTGACGTCGACAGTCGTGTACTCGATGCCCTTCGCGTCGAGGGCTCGGTAGGTCGCGGTGCACTGCACGCACGAGGGCTTCGAGTAGACGGTCAGAGCCATGAGGAATCTTCCAGATAGAACTCCATGTGCGCTTCGAACTCCTCGCGCTTCTCCTCGGCGCAGTGCGCGTGGATCCACCACCCGGCCGCGTCGCGGTCACCGGCCTTGTCGAGCATCTGCGCGATCACGTTGACCTTCTCGCAGGAGAGAGTGGGCGAGACGGTCATCGCCACGCGGAAATTCGCGAGGGCCGCGGTGTAGGTAGCGCCCGCGGTGAGGAACGCGGTCACCGCCTCGTCGTAGGCGGCCGCAGCCGCGAGATAGATTGTCACGGCGTCGGCCTTCGGCTGCTCGGTCATCGCTTCGCTCCTTCCGGGGTGTGCGCGTCGCCCTCGTCGTCGTCGGTCGCGTGCTCCGCGATCCACAGGTCGGCGGCCTCGTCTCGTCCGAATGCTCGCAGGAGTCCGGCCAACGCGTCGACCTCGCAGCAGCTCATCCGGACGGCCAGATCGTCGGCGGTGTCCCCGTGGGAGAACACGGACACGAACTCGGCCACCGCCTCCGGGAGGGTCGGTGTCTGCGGTTCGGTGGTGGCGGTGTCGGTCATGGTGAAGTCCTCTCGTCGTCGGGTCCCGGGCGGTGGTCCTGCCCTGCCCCTCCCCCTCGTTTTTTTGCCGTGATTCTCAATCAGATTTGTCAAGCCAGCGGGGGTGGTCTGGCCGGATCGTTCTTCCTTCTCTCCCAGCGTTTTTTTGCCTGGAAGGCACGTAGTGCCGAGCAGGGTCGGAGGTGGGAGCGCAACCCGGAGGGCGGCGGAGGAGAGGTTGTCGGCGCGATGGGAGGGAGCGCAGCGACCGCGTGCCGAGAACCTCGGAGGAGCCGGCCGCGCAGCGGCTTGCGTGGACGCCGGAGGCCCGTACGCTGCCGAAGGCTTCCAGGCAAAAATTCGCGCAGCGCACGACACCGCGCCGGCCTGAGGTCGGCGTCCGCTTGTTCGCGATCTGATGCGCGGAATTGCGGCCGCTCGAAACGGTCCCGACGCTGGACGTCCTAGCGACCGCTCTGCAAGGCAGAGTACAGTTGCTCTACACCACAGAGTGATCGGAGCATCATGTCGCTGACTCGCACGCCCTTAGAAGAACGGGTCCGAGACGCGCGGCACGTGTCATCACTTCCGCTGATCGTCTCCGGCGTCGGAGTGGTAACAGCCGGACTGCTGCCCCTGGCCGGTTCGACGCTGTTCACCGTCGGCTTCCTGATTCCTGCCTTCACGAGCATCGCTCTCTGGATCGTGCTGAGGGCTACTGCTGCTCACGCAGGTGTGGGAATGGGGCGCGAGCGCATGGGGCCGATCGCGGCCGTCATCGCCGCAATCTCGATCTTGACGTTTCTGCCCACGATGTTCGCCGGTCCGGCCTTTCTTGTTGAGTTCGTCGGTCCGGCGTTTCTTGTCGGGGTGCTCCTGTTCGCGATCGGTTGGCGACTCGAAAATCGCAGCCAGTGGCTTGCTGGCCTCGGGGTGGCAGTAGTTTCCCCCTTCCTCTTCAACAGCTTCTTGCAGGACGCTGCCCCCGAGAGCGGGTTGATCCTGGGTGCTTCCTACGGTTCCACGCCTTTGTCAATCGATGGCGTCGTTCTCACGATCGCCGGCATCACCCTCGTCGTTCTGGGTATTACTGCTTTCCGGCAGGAGACGGGACGTGCCCGTGGCACCAGGCGCTGAGGAGTCGACCGACGACGAGTTCGCGTCCTTGGACGATGCCGTCCACCAACGAACGCGTCTTGCGATTTTGACCATCCTTCACGAGGCCGGCGAAGCCGACTTCCGGTTCCTGCGCACCACCCTCGACCTCACCGACGGCAACCTTGGACGACACCTCGAAGTCCTACTCAGGGCCGGTCACATCACCACACGACGGGGCTACGACGGCCGCCGAGCCAAGAACTGGGTCGCTCTCACTCCTCAGGGCACCGCCGCCCTCAGCATCGAAGTCGAAGCACTGCGCGCGATTGTCGCGCGCGTCGATCGCGCGCAGAATCCCTGACCAGGATTACCCCGCAGCGAGGTGGTTCACCACGAGTGACGGTTGCCGATGCCCTCCCACGGATTCCCGCCAGCACCGAGACCACGAGCCGCCGACCCATCTGCGATCGTCCCTGACGCGAACGCGGCGGGCTCTGCGCCTGTGGGGTGATAGCTGGTCTGGTCGCGGAAAATTGCCCAGATGACGTTGATGCGGCGTCGGGCGAGTGCGATCAGTGCCTGCTTGTGCGACTTGCCCTCGCCACGTTTTCGCTCGTAAAACGAGCGAGAGACCGGGCAGTTCCTCGACGCGATGAACGCCGCTTGGAAGCAGGCGTTCAACAGCCGCCGGTCGTAGCGCCGTGGCCGGTGGTGGTTGCCGGAGATCTTCCCGGAGTCGCGCGGCACGGGAGCGAGGCCCGCGAAGCTGGCCAGCCGGTCGGGCGTCTCGAATGCGGCGAGGTCAGTACCGGTTGCGGCGAGGAAGTCCGCGGCGAGCCTGCGCCCGAATCCGGGGAGCGACACGAGCAGATCCGCAGAACTGCTGTCCTGTAGAACGGCGTCGATCTCGGCCTCGAGCTCGGCGAGTTCGTCGCGGATGCGGAGCAGATCGCGGGCGGACCGGCTCACCAGCCGGGCCGCGGCATCCTCCCCCGCGACGACCGAGGTCTGCTCGCGCGCGGCTTCCACCGCCGTCTTAGCGACGGCCGCGGACTTCCAACAGCCCTGCCCCTTCAACCACGACGCCAGACGGCTCTCCCCCGTCCGCCTGATCGCGGACGGCGTCGCGTACCGGGTGAGCAGCACCAGAGGTCCCCTGGTCGTCGCGTAGTTGAACGCTCCCTCGAGTGACGGGAAGTAGTGGACCAGGATGGCGCGTAGCCGATTTACGGCGCGGGTGCGGTCGTGCACCAGGTCCTCGCGCCGGGCTGAGAGCAGGCGCAGCTCCGCGGTGACGTCGTCGGCCTGCCGCATCAGCGTCACGTCTCGTCGGGTCCGGGCCTGGTCGGCGATGATGACCGCGTCCTTCGCGTCCGTCTTTGCCTCGCCTCGGTAGGCGCCCGAGGCGTGATGAACGACCCGGCCCGAGATGTAGAACAGCGGCTGCGCGTGGGAGCTGAGCAGCGTCTGCAGCAGCCCCGTTCCGCCGTGGTTGAGGTCCGTCGCCCACGCGACGTCGGTGCCACCCGGCAAGGAGGCGACGTCGCCCATCAGGGTCAGGATCGCTGACTCTCGGTTCTTGAAGCGCTGCGAGAGCAGCTTGGTTCCGTTGCCGTCGATGACGACGCAGTGGTGTTCGGTCTTGCCGGCGTCGATACCGGCCCAGAGTTGGGGCACGCAGGGTCCTTCCGTTGAGGGGTGCGGTGCGCCGTGAACGACCGTGCCGGCATGTCCTTACGGGGCGATCTGGTCGCGTTTCTCAATGAGCGGTCCTGCCGTTGCGGGGTCCCGGGCGGCCAATCACGGCATGCCATCAGGCGGCTGAAGGCGGTCAGCCATACCCAGGACCCCTGGCGCGTTCCGGAGCCTACAACTGCCCCGCATCCACGGAAATAACGGTAAGGAAGGCGGTTCTCCGCCTTAGCAACCGGAGGGCGCAGTGCAACCCGGAGGGCGGCGGTGGAGAGAGTTTCGGCGCGATGTGAGGGAGCGCAGCGACCGCGTGCCGAAAGTCTCGGAGGAGCCGGTGGCGCAGCCACTTGAACGGAGCCCGTAGGTAGCTACGACCGCAGCGAAGCGGAGGGAGCCGCCGAAGGCTTCACGGCAAAGAAACGTGAGCCCAACGGGCGAACATCAGCGGCCGGCACAGCCGGCCGAACCTCTGGGCGGCGCTCCGTCGCTGCTGCGCGAGTGCAGCTCGCGCCCCGGAACGGGATACCGGGGAGCGTGAGGGGTTATCCCTCACGGGGCGGCAACGCCGACCCTCCCCCACCGTCGACCGCGACATGCTGACTTGTAAACATGCCTACAAGTCAGCACGTGCTGTGGGGACTCGAACCTCCGTCACCAGAGTTGCCGAGCCGTGGGTTCGAACAGCGCCGCCGCCACCGCGCAGGTCCCCCGGAAGATAGCGGCGCCGACGCGCAGTAGCTCGTGGGTCATCCGATCCCGCGTCTGCCGGCTGCTCCCAATCACGGGGTCACCGCGGATGGCGAGTGACGGCCTGGGAGGGCCGGACGGCCCGGTATGCATGTAGGGAAGTTGACTTGATTACATGCTTACTTGTCATCAGCTTTGCGTCCCTCGTACTGGGCGAGGAGGAGTTGAAAGGCTTCCGCAGCGAGCACCTGTACGGGGACGCCCTGCTCGGCCGCCAGGATCTTCACCGCTCGGATCGACTCCTGGGGGAGTCGAACGGAGAACACGGCGAGCTGGGTCGGCGGCACGAAGGTGCCTTCGCCCACCTGGGCTCTCTTCGGTCGAGCTGCGCGGCCCGCGGCCGCAAAGCGGTTCTCGCTCACTTGACGATTCCCTTCAACTCCGCGAGCACGTTTCGGTACTGGCCAGGATCGGTGATCGGCAGGCCGTACGCCATCGCGAGAGCCTGCGCCTGCGGGATCTCGCTCGTCAGGACGGGGACGCCGAACGGTTCGAGCGCGTCGCGGATCTGCCCAGCGGCGACCGTGCGCTTGACCACTCGGGTGAGGAGGGTGAAGGCCGGCGCGTCCGTGAGAGCTTGAACCTGCTCGATGAGGTTGACCGTCTCCGCGTACTGGGAGAAGTCGCCGCTGGTGGGTTGGATCGGGATCAGGATCAGGTCAGCGGCTCGAGCTGCTGACGTCGTGATACCCAGATCGCCCGGGGGAGTGTCGATGAGCACGTTCTGGTGGCTGCTGCTCAACCAGGGCTGCTTGTGGATCGTGTTGCGAGGCAGCCCGGTCGCGTCCCAACCGAGGGTGTTGGCCCAGTCGAGCGCGCTGCCCTGCGGGTCGCCGTCGACAATGAGCACGCTCTCCCCGGTTTCGCGAAGCGCTGCTGCGAGATGGATGACGGTCGAGGTCTTGCCCGACCCGCCTTTCAGGTTCACTACCGCTGTAATCATGTTGACAAGACTACCAGTCTGCATGCTGACATGTAAACATGCTGACGTACTGACTTGGGGGATGTGCGGTTACTGGGGCCGTCGCTCGACGGCGGACGCCCAGACCCACAGTCGGCGGCTGGCGTCGCGGTCCTGCCACTCGACCATGACGGCTCGGGCGGTCCAGGCGATGGCGTAACCCTCGACGCGAACGGGGTTGCCGGGGTAGCGGACCCAAGCCCAGACGGGCAGGGGAGTGGCGGCCCAGGTGGGCCGCTGCCGGGTCTTGTCTAGCTCGTCGTCGGTCAGGCCGATGGGGTGGCCGCGGCCGGCCGTCTCTTCGATGCGTCGATCGATCTGGGCGCCGACATGGCGCTCGTAGCGTCGGTTCGTTCCCACGCCGCCAGTAGAACATATGTTCGAACGCGCGTGCGGTCGACGTCATGCGGCGGTCGAGGACCACCAGAGCGAGCCGGGGGCGAGCATGCCGGTGCGTCCCCAGTGCAGCGCCTCGCGGTGATCGCCGCGGCCGGCGGCGTCGCGGGGGTAGAGCGGCCAGACGCGCTCGCCAGCGGTGCTGTCCTCGAACAGGGGTCGGCTCGACACGTGTCGGCGTCGCGGTCGTTGCCTGGGGGAGGAGGACCGGTGAGCGAGCTCGGCTTGCCACCAGGCCCAGACTTCGCGCTCGACGTCGTAGCGGTGCGCTCGATCCGTCAAGACTCCGTCGACACCGATCGCGCGAGCGGCGGCGGTTCGGAGGTCGCGCTTGGCCTGGGTCCAGCCGTTGGTGTGCTTGACGATCAGGCGGTGGGTGCGCAGGCGGGAGAGGGCTGTGGCGGCGGTGCGGGTGGTCACTCCCAGCAGTGTGGCGGCGGCGTCGACGGCGAGGGTTCCTTCTCGGCGCAGCAGCGCGTACGCCTTCCCTGCCAGGTGTCCGAGGCCGGCGCGGGTGAAGAGGTCGTGCCGAGTGTCCGTGAGGTCCGCCTCGAGCGTGGTGAGCAGCATGGTTCGTTCAGTGAAAAGCGGCCCGGGGGGGCGGGGGTTATTAGTGGTTGTGACCGGACCTTGCAGTGAGCCTGTGGAAAAGTGCTCGGACAGTCGCCATTCGCTGGCGTTCGATCCGTCAGCGCGGACGACGAGCTGCACGTAGCCGTCCTCGCGCAGGCTCCGCAGGGCGCTGGCGGCCGTGGTGCGTCCCAGGCCCGCCAGGAGGGCCAGGTCGCGGATGGACGCGGCGACGGTGCGCTTGCCGGTGTGCAGGGTGAGGTAGGCCAGGGCGGTGAGGATCGTCTTCTCCGACGTCGCTCGCTCGGTCCTGCCCCACCGGCCCGGGCTCACCCGGAACCGGTCGAGGAGGCCGCTGACGGCGCCGACGATGCTGCCCAGCTCCGCCAGGTCGCTCATTTCGCGCTCGGGCGGGAGAACGGCGTGCAGCGCCGCGTACTGGCGGGCCTTCTCCCACTGCCGCGCCAGTCGCTCCGCGGCCTCGTCGCGGGCGCGGGGCCGGCGGTGGCCGCGGCCGGTGTTCTTGGTCCGGTAGTGCTCCATCCCGGGCGCGCTTCGGGCGGCGTGCTCGACGTCGGTCAGGGACCAGCCGGCGTGAGCAGCGGAGAGCAGGCACATGAACGCGGTCCACGATGGATTCGCGCCGCCGCCGGCCGTGGCCATGTGGGCGGCGCCGGCAGCGCTCAGCGTCCGGTGCGTGTGGTGTGCGGTGGCGGTGGGTACTGGGGGAGTGGCGTCGACGCGCTGCGGCGGACGGGACGCTTCCAGCGCGACCGTGACGGCATCGATGGCGGCCGCGGTGACGTTCGTGTCCAGCAGCTCCTCTGCGCGGCCGCGGAGGACCCTCGAGAAGCTGCCGTCGCGGTGCGGGGAGAGCGGCGGCCGGGCGGCGCCGGTGCGCGGGTTGCGGAGCATCCCGTGGTCGAGGGTGCGGAAGTTTGCTCGAGCGGCGATCGCCAATCGGGCCACCTGCTCGGCTGGGGCGGCTTCCGCGAGAGCGACCCACAGGTGGCGACCTCCGGTGCCGGAGGACTGGCAGACGACGTGAGCGACCTGGTGCGCGTCGAGGACGGCGGAAAGCGCGTCGCAGTCGTCCGCGGCCTGCTCCATGAGGTCGGCGTCGACGCCGCGGGAGTCCTTGCCGTCGAAGTCGAAGCACAGCAGCCGGAACGCTCCGGCGTCGTCGGTGAGGTAGATCGCCCACGGGGCGGCCGGCGCGACGGGGGAGACGGGGAACGCGGCCGGATAGGCGTTCTCGTCCAGGCGCCCGTAGGCATCCGGGCGCATCGTGCGCACCGCGGCACGGGGGCTCAGTCGGCGCGTCAGTGCCCAGGGCGCCGAGAAGGAGTCAACTTCGGCATTTTGGGCGTGCGCAGACACAGCAATGTGGCTTACGATGAGGTCACTTCTCCTCCCTCGGGGGGGATGGATGAGGCCCGGCCTGAGAAACCGGTCCTGATCAACTGCTTCACACCTGTCGCCCTGGTAAGCCTTTGGTGTGAAGCGAGAGCTTCTAGGCCCGTCGCGTGAGCGGCGGGCCTAATGCGTTAAGTGGTGGTGATCGGCGGCTCCGATCGGGACGCGGTGACCCGCGGGAGCGCGCCGTACTTCGCGAGCAGCTCGCTGTAGAGCATGTCGACGTAGAGCGAGACGGTCACGCCGCTGGCGGCGGCAGCCTCGGAGACGGCATCACGGTTGGTGGGCAGCACGCGGGCGTTGAGTTGCACCGCCGCCGCTCCATCGTTCCGTCGTCTTCTTCCCATGCGGCTCATCATGGTGTGAGTGCTAGCAGTATTCGGGGAGTGGTGCGGCGTGTCGAGTGTCATGGTCGTGGTCGCTGTCCCCTCTGCCTGCATCCAACGTGGGTGAGGCTGCCCGCTGGTCTGCGGCACTCTCGACCTCTGACTAACGTAATCGATACTTCACCGTAGCCGTTAACACCTGTCAGCCGGCCGCGGGGCGAGCGATGCTGGCGATTGCGTTGGAGACGGCCGTCATGTGGCGGGCGCCATCCGAAGCGACCGTGTTGGTTAGGTAGGCCACGACGAGCTGCGTGTCCGGGTCGGCCCAGGCGACGCAGACGTTGGACCCGTTGTGTCCGAACGTTCGCGGGCCGGCTATCGATCCGAGCGGCGGGTAGAGGTTGGGGGTGCGACCGCCGAGCTGGAATCCATGCGCCCAGAGGATCGGCGTGTGGGCGAAGCCGTCGACGTCGGCCTCGGTGGAGCTGGCGATCGTCGCCTGGGACAGGATCTCCGGTGAGACAACCTGCGTGTCATCGCGGCCCCGGCCATCGTTGAGCAGCATTTCGTAGAACCTGGCGACGTCGCGAGCGGTCGTTGAGATTCCGGCGCTCGGGATCACGGCCATGCGGACGGCACGGCTGTTCAAGGCCCCCATGGCGAGAGGTACGGAGCTGCGGATGGAGACGCATCGGGAGAGGTCGTGTTCAGCGACGCCCAGCATGGTGTTGGTGGCGCCGAGCGGAGTGAGCAGCACGTCGTTCATGACGTCGCGGAGAGGACGCCTGGTCACTCGTTGAATCACCTCGCCCAGGATGAAGCCGTAGGTGAACACCTGGTAGGAGGGAACGGTGCCCGGCACCGTCCTGAGGCGAGCGCTCTCGAGGTTACGGATCGAGCTGCGCCAGTCGGTCATCGCCAGGGCGTCCCCGATCAGTCCGCGCGAGGTCGAGAACCCCGCACGATGGTGGAGGACCTGGCGGAGAGTGATCGATCCTTTCCCGTGACGAGCGAACTCCGGCCAGTAGTAAGAGACTGCGGCGTCGATGTCGAGGAGCCCGTCTGCGGCCAACTGGTGCACGAGGATGCTCAGGTAGGGCTTGCTGACTGACCAGGACCAGAAGAGTCCATCGGGTGCGTACCCCTGGGAGTGGTCGAGAAGGACGTCACCGCCCCTGAGGACGACGAGCTGCGCGGACCCTCCTCGCTGACGAACGAGGTTGACCACGGGGGACAGCGACTGATTCACCCACACCCCCGGTTCTCGTGCCCGGAACTGGTCGGGGCCTGCTGAAACTAACAGTGCTCTCTACGAGCGGCTACCGTGGTCAGCATGGCTGCGAGAACAGGTAACGGCGCGTCCGAGTATTCGATGCGCGTTCACGCAGCGATCAAGACCTTGATGGCCAGAGCCGGTCTTTCGAACGTCGACTTCGCGACGCGCACGGGAATGACGCTGACCTACTTCTACGCGCGGATGCGCGGCGACGCGATGTTCGACACGAACGATCTGGAGCGCTTCGCGCAGGTTTTGGGAGTCAAGGTCGCCACCATCTTCACGATGGCGGAGGAGTTCGGCGAGCCCACCGCGGACGTTGACGAGGTGGTCGTGCTCACGAACGGTGTCGAGTTCGCCCGACGACTGAGCGTCCTCCTCCCGGCCGGCACGAGTGCGAGTGATGACGTCGCGGGGATCCCGGCGGCACGGCTGTCCGAGATGCTCGGCGCCACCGCGCGGTTCGGCGTGACTCGGAGCGAGCTCACTCGCCTCACCACTCACTTCCAGGTCCCTGAGGCGTTCTTGACGGAGCTGACGACCTCGGAGGACACCGCAATGATCGAAGCTGACCTCGAGCTGCGCCGAGCGCTCGCATCCAAGGGTGTCGAGCCGCTGGCGGCCCGGTCCCTCGGGGGAAACCTTTCCCCTGCTGCCATCCGCGGCATCGCCGCGTCGATCCGCGAGCTACGCGAATAGTGGCTGTATCTGGGAGGGGGAACTGTGGACGATCCGTGGCTCGTAACTGAGCAGATTCGCCAGACCGCCGAACGCGCCTTCAAGGAAATTTTCACTGAGAATTACCCCGGTGAACTGTCGACCGAAGAAGCCATCATCCGTCGCGCTCAAGAAGTGCTTGGTGCTGATATTGAGGTGTATCAGGGCGGAGACGAGTCGTGGGAGAACTATCTCGCCCTGACTCTTACCGAGACAATCGCCGCGCTGCTTCCTACCAAGTACATGATCCTCATCCGCAGCGACAAGAAAGCCTACTATCGGCTGTTCAATGTGTTCCACGAACTGGCTCACATCCTGTTGGGGCATCCTCCGAGTGAAGTCGAGCTCCCTCACGGTCTTAGCCTCGACAGCATGGGGCTGACGAGCGCAACGAACGCGGTACGTCACGCTAAGCAGTTTGTTTTCGATGGCGACGATTCCTCTCGGACGCATCGGATCCGCGAAGGCGAAGCTGAAGAATTCGCGCGTCTCATGGTGTCGCTCGTCATGTACCCGCGATACCGGTCGGGTGAGAGGAAGTTCGGCTAAGTGAGTCCGATCGAGAGCTTCTTCTTCACCGCCTCCTTCCTCGCCGTCACCGCCTACTTCTTGGGCTGGTTCATCGCCATCCTCGCCCGCCGACGTCCGCCGACGCGCCCATGGGTGGCAGCAGGCTTCGGGTCGGTGGGGCTGCTCGCACTGGGCGGCTTCCCGTGGCTGACGCTCGATGAGGCAGACAGCCTGTTCGGAGGAACGAACGTCTACTACTGCGTGATGCTCGTCGCCGCCTGCACGGCGATGTGGCTTCTCGTGGAGGCCGTGATCGACGTCGGCCGAGTGCGCCTCTGGTCGGTCGTCCTGCTCGTGGCGTGGATCGCGGCGTACGTGGCCGCGTTCATCGCGATCGACCGCCCGGCCACCTCGCCCAAGTTCTCGCATGAAGAAGTCGATCAGCTCCCGATGATTCTGTGCAGCGGGATCTACTTCCTCGGGCTGATGGTGCTGTTCGTGCGACTGATCGTGAAAGTCGCGAGGTTCCCCCGTCGCGCGTACTGGCCGTTCACTGTCGGCGGCGCGCTCATCATCGCCGGAGCCGCGGGCGAACTGGCCGGAATGCTGGTAGCGCGATACGTGCCCGACTCTGCCGCGACGACGAATGTCCTCTATCTCGCCTTCACCCCGGGATTCTTCGGTGGGATCCTGCTCTTCACCGCCGGCCTGTGCAGCTTCCCCGCTCGGCGTACGATTAGGGACGTCGCCGTCGACCTGAGCTCCCGAAAGCTCGTCACGATGCTGGCAGAGCGAGAAATCGCCGCCCCGCCCGTCTCATATGTGAGAGAAGGAACCGCGAGCGAGAAGAAGCTCGTGCGACTGATGACGCTACAGGTGCGCGTCACCGACGCGGTGATGGTCGGCGCAATGAAATTGAGCAACAACGAGAACGGTGTCGTTCGTCGCGCAGAGCGACTGATCGACGGTGAATTGCTAGCAGCAGGTATGGGATGGAACGAATGAACAAGTTGATCGTTGGAGCAGCAGCAGCAGGAGGCGTCGCCGTGGCCGGCGCTATCGGCTCGATCTTCGCCGCTCGCCAGGTCGTGCTTCCCGTCGATCCGCCTCAGATCCCGATCCTGCGCCAGGACGGGAAGACGATGACGCTGGCCGTTGACGGCAAGACCATCGCCCCCGGCATCCTCGGAATCTTCCGCACCGACCGCACGGGTCACGCGACACTCAGCCGCCCGATCCACACCGACCCGGTGACCGGTGCGACCACCCGGCGCATCGAATCGACCTGGGGCGCAAGCTTCGCCGGAGAGAAGGCCGTCATCTGCGAGGGCGACGTCTTCGCCGGACCGGAGGCGGTCGACCCTGACTTCGTGGAGGTCCTGGTCCCCGGGCCTCTAGGTGACTGCCCCGCCTGGCAGTTCGGGCCGGACGAGAACCCGGAGGGCACGTGGGCGATCCACGTGCACGGCATCCGCACCAAGCGGATCCACGCGCTGCGCAGCGTGCCGGCGATGACCGCGCTCGGCTACACGTCCCTCGTCGTCTCCTTCCGCGGCGACGGCGACGGCCCCGCGGTGCCTCACAGCGCGTCCATGCTCGGTCAGCGCGAGTGGGCCGACGTCGCCGCGGCGATCGACTACGCAGCCGCCCACGGCGCGCGGAAGATCGTCCTCATCGGCTGGTCCCTCGGTGGCGGTGTGGCGCTGCTCGCAGCGGAGCGCACGAGCCGCCGGGATCTGCTCTCCGGCCTCGTGCTCGTCGGGCCGGCGCTGAACTGGAAGACGGCGATCGAGCAAGGCGCCGTCGAGATGGGATTGCCTCGTCAGGTCGCGATCCTCGGCCTCGTGGGCCTGCGCAGCAAGCTCGCGAGCCGTCTCGTCGGTCTTCCGGAGCCGGTGGACTTCGACGCGCTGGACTGGGTGCGCGAGCCGCGAGCCGCCGCGCTGGGCTGCCCGATCCTCCTGTTCCACTCGGCCGGCGACACGACCTTGCCGATGGATGTCTCCCAGCGGTTCGCGAAGCTGAATGCGCCGGCCGTGGAAGTGGTCGAGACCGCAGCGACCGCCCACAACACGGAGTACAACGTCGACCCGGAGGTCTTCGACTCGACCATCGCTCGGTGGATTTCCGAGCACCAGTAACGAAACCGCTAGCACTGACATAGTGTTAACGCCATGGAAGCCCTTCCTGGCGTATCGCGAGCGGACCGTGCACTCACTGACGATGGCCGCACCGCTGATCGACGGTGGTCGGCCGTTGTCCACTTCTTCCACCTGGGCAACAGCCACCCCGTCGACTGCGCGTGCCAGCGGTGCGTGGCGACTCGCGAGCCGTCCATGGCCGATGAGGAGCTGGACGCGCGAACAGGGCTGGTGCGGCACTACCCGGTAGTGGAAATCGAGCAAGCCGCCGATGACGCGATCCTGCGGGCGGTGGCCTTGGAGACGTACTGGTTCGGCCGAGACGTCATCGCCGCCGGCTACGGGCTTCGCGCCGCGGAACGGTTCGAGGACGTCGCGGTGACCTCTCCTGACGGGGATCAGTTCGGCGTCGAAGGATGGCTCGCGGGGGATGCCTTCGAGCTCCAGTTCGCGACAGGGCTACGGGCGGTCGCGGACGAAAGCAAACTTCTGGCCCACAGATGCGTGGCGCTTCTTGAGCGCATCCCAGCAGGAACAGGGAACGCCGCGTGCGTCAGATAGCCCGCGGCGGCTCCGCGAGGTCGATCTGGCCCTTCTGATATGCCCGACTGACCTCGTGCAGGCGGTCGATCGCGTCCCAGTCGACCTTGTACGTCACGGTCTTGCGGTGTCGAACACCCGGCGCTGGCCTTCCAACGATCGCGCCAGCCTCCTCCAGGAGGTTGAGGTGACCGAAGAGGGTCACCTTGTTACGGGCCTCGGGAACCGCCTCAAGAATCTCCGACACCGTGGCCCCGTGAAGGCGCGCCGTCTCCTGCGACAGGAAGTGCAGCACGCGATTGCCGATTTCACTGGTCGTGGCACGCATGTGCATCACCTCCCTGGACGGCGGAGGGATCGGAGACGACATGAGTTCCATTGTGGCGCACTGGCCGTTTCCCCTTCACGCACGGGAGCCCGGTCGGCTTGAACCAAGCAAACTCATAAAGCTACCTAAGTTTACGTTACAGGAAACCAAAAAAACCTTATAGTGGTCGTAGCGCGCAACCGGGACGACCGGTTGCGGCACGAGCCGTAGGGGACACACATGAGGACGCCGAGTAAGGCAGCGCTGGTCGTCGCGTTCGCGCTCATCACCACCGGCTGCACCAGCTCGAGCACCGATGCCGCGTCACCCTCCACCGAGTCGGCAGCTCCCGAGACGCGCTCCGCTGAGGCACCGACCTCACCCGAGACGGCGCCGGCCGAGAGCACACCGCCGGCCGCCGCCGAACTCTCCGACGTGGAGCCGCAGCCGGAGCCGACTGTCGAGGGCGACACTGTGGCGATCGCGGTGGCAGCGACTACCGCCTTCTGCCGCCCCGCCCTGGACTACGACACCTGGATCGCTGAGCTGTACCCGTTCCTCAGCCAGCAGGCCGCGGTGGCCTACGAGACCGTCGACCCGGCCAACGTGCCCTGCACGACCCTCACCGGCGCAGCATCGGTCCGGGACGGGGACGGCGCCTTCACGATGCGCATCCTGGTTCCCACGGATGCGGGGGAGTACTCCGTGTACGTCCACCGCACCGTCGAGACCGGTCCATGGGCTGTCGAGCAGATCACCCCCCTGGCGTCGGAGTAGCCCGGTGGCGAAGGGGGGAATGGGGGTTCTCGCGGCGGTCCTGGCACCGCTTCTCGCGATCGCACTGCTGCTGTGGCTGCTGTTCTTCGGCGCCGCTGAGGACGCGGCCGCGGCGTGCCTGCCTGGCGGCGGGCCGGTGAACGTGTCCGCGATCCCCGCGGACGCGAAGGTCGGCGCCTACGGGCACGACCAGCTCGTGAACGCGGCACTCATCGTCAACGCGGGAGCCGCGAAGGGCCTCGGCGCCGATGGGCAGACCCTCGGCGTGCAGACGGCGATCGGGGAGTCCTCCTTGGTGAACATCAACTACGGGGACGGTGCTATCAACCCGGACGGGTCGGTCGCTGACTCGATCGGCCTGTTCCAGCAGCAGTCGAGCTGGGGCACCGTCGAGCAGCGCATGGACCCGACGACCTCGGCCGGCTTCTTCTACGACCGCCTCGTAGCCGTCGAGGGCTGGCAGTCGATGGAGCCCTCCATCGCGATCAACAAGGTCCAGCGCAACGCCGACCCGAACCACTACACGAAGTACCGCGCCGACGCCGTAGCGATCATGACCTACCTCAACAGCCTCGGCAGCAGCACGACCGCACCCACGACGTCGGCGGCGCCGGTGAGTGCCCCGTCGACGCCGATCGGCACTGCGCCCGCCTCCCCGGCGCCGGTCGGTGGATGCGTCGCCGTGTCCGGCGATGCGCAGGCTCTCGCAGCGAACCTCGTCGCGGCGATGGACGCAGGCAACCTGACCCTTCTCGAGGACCGGTACGCGCAGCAGATCCGCGACATGGCCGCGGGCACCCCGAAGGAGAACTGCGCGATCGACGTCCGCATTCTCCAGATCATCACGATCGCCCTGAACACGTTCGGGAAGATCGGCGTCTCCGACCTCAACCGCCAGTGCACGGGCTCGCTCCTGGGCGCCGGCACGGGTTCCTCGCACTGGATGAACGGCGGCGGCAACGCCGTGGACTTCTACAGCTTCGCCGGCACCGCCACGACCGGCTGCGACCCCAACGCCCTCCAGCTCCTTGACGTCCTGGACCCGCAGGTGCCGCAGGGCTCGCGTGCGGGCCAGATCCAGTGCCGGTCGAGCACCTATCAGCACATCACCCAGTTCGGTGACACCCCGAACCACCTGCACTTCGACGTCGCCTACGCCGACGGCCCCCTCACCACCGGATAACCGGACCCTTTCGACGTCGCGACCGCGGCGCCGATCACCCCGCACCACCCAACACAGAAAACGGAGCACACCATGTCTGCACTGCTCGCAGCAACGACCGACATCCTCACCACCGCGGGCGCGCTCGGCGCGGTCGTGCCGGACCCGGGCCCCGGCGGCATGCCCCCCGGATTCGAGGCCTTCACCACAGTCATGGGCTGGGCCAAGTGGGTCGGCCTCGGCGTCGCCGTCGTCGGCCTCATCATCCTCGGCGTCACCATGACCGTCTCCGCCCGCCGCGGCGAGGGCGGCGAAATCGGCGGCTGGCTCGGCCGGCTCCTCGTGGGTGTGATCGTCATCTCCGCCGCGTTCACGATCGTCGGGTTCCTGATGGGCGCGTAGCGTCCCCGGGAAACCGACACCACCAACAGAAAGGCAAGGGACGTCATGAACGACTCCGAACCGCGTAACCCGTTCACCAAGAAGGGCTTCATCGTCGGAGCCGTCATCGTCGGCGCACTCGCCCTCTCGGCCATCGTGCTCGGCGTGACGTCCCTCGGGACCGGGGGAGGCGGCACCACGACCGCCGCCCCCGGGACCCCCACCCCGACCTCCACCGTCTCGGCCGACGCCGAAAGCGTGTGCGGACTCTCCGGCTACGAGGAGAGCGGCACCCTCACCGCACCGCCGACGACGGAGTGGACCATCGTCGGCACCATGGCCGCTCCCAGCTCCGCTGAGGCCGGCCCCGGGGAGACCGACAGTGACGGGGTACGCACCTGCTACGCGCACACCGTCGAAGGCGCTCTCTTCGCTGTCTCGAACCTGTGGGCGATGGGCTCGGATGCTCGACTCGCGCCGCTCGCAGTGGAGCAGCTCACGGCACCGGGACCCGGCCGCGATGCCGCTATCGCCGCCGACACGCAGCAGAGCAACACCGGCACCAGCGTGCAGATCGCGGGATTCAAGGTGCTGTCCTACGACGGAGAGAACGCAACGATCGACACCGCATTCGAGCTGAACACGGGCTCGCTGATCAGCTTCCCGTCCGCGGTGAAGTGGATCGACGGCGACTGGAAGCTCGTCGTCACCGACGAAGGACAGCCGCCCTTCCGCCCCACCACGCTGCAGAACCTCGGCGGCTACATCGTCTGGGCGGGTGTCCAGTGATCGCAACCGCCACAACCGGCGGTGGAGAGGCATGCCTCCCCATCGACGTTCCCTGCTGGACCGGCGTCGCTGTCGGCAACGTCGTCTCGAAGGCGTCGAACGATGCCTTGCAGCAGTTCGTCAACAACATCTTGGAGGGCTACGGCAAGGCCATCGCCTCTCTCGGTACCGTCTGGATGAACGTCCCCTCCCCGGTCACGGTCGTGGACCAGGGCGGCGGCGTCAACGGTGGCGGCACTCCGCCGCTGCCGGAGGCGTTCGAGACGATTCTCGGCTACGTGACGTGGGTCTCTGCGGGCCTGGCAGTCATGTCCCTGATCGTTGCTGGCGTGATGATGGCGAGCCGTCGCCGGCACGGCGACGGTGAAGCTCACATGGGCCGCATCGGCGTCATCCTCTTGGCCGTACTGCTCCTCTCCTCCGCGTCGGCGCTCGTGACCGGGTTCCTGCCGCTGGCGATGCACCTGAACGAGTCCTCGAGCGTCGTCGGCTGGGTGCAGGGGCAGTTGCAGTGGTACACCGGCGGACTCGCGATCCTCGCGATCCTCGTCGCCGCCGCCCGGATGGTGTGGACGCAACGCGCGATGCCGCTGCGCGAGCTCGCCGGCTCCGTGCTGACTCTGATCGCCGTGGCCGGCGCAGGGCTGGTCGTCATCCGCCTGGCGACCCAGGCGGGCGATGCGTTCTCGATCTGGATCCTCAACAACTCGACCGACTGCGACGTGTCCCAGCAGGGCGAGAGCAACTGCTTCGGCACCAACGTCTTCGCGATGATCAGCCTCACTGCGACCTCCGGCATCGGCCTGATCGGTCTCTTCCTGCTGGGCATGCTCGCCGTGTTCATGACCTACGTGCAGATCGCGCTGATGGTGTTCCGCGGCGCGATGCTCGTCGTCCTCGCCGGCATCTTCCCGCTCGCCGCGTCGTTCACGAACACCGAGATGGGTCGGCAGTGGTTCAAGAAGGCGATGGCCTGGACTATCGCCTTCATCCTCTACAAGCCCGCCGCGGCGATCGTCTACGCGATCGCCTTCCGGATGACCGGCACCGACCTGTTCAAGTCGGACGGCACCGGGCTCTTCCAGATCGTCACCGGCCTGGCCCTGATGCTCATCGCTCTCGTGGCTCTGCCTGCGCTGATGCGCTTCCTCGTCCCGGCCGTCTCCTCGGTCGGCGGCGGAGGCGCGGCAGGTCTGCTCCTGGGCGCTGCGGCAGTCTCGGCCGCTGGTGACGTCGCGACGGGTGCGATCCGCGCGAGCAGCAACGGAGGCGGCGGCGGCGGGAACGGCGGCGGTGGAGGCGGCAACAGTTCGTCCACGGACGGACCGTCCGGCAGCACGTCGACGCCGGGCTCGCCGACGTCGTCGCCGGCCGCTGACCCGTCTGGGTCGGCGTCGACGGCCGGCAGCGGCGCAGGTGCTGGTGCCGGAAGCGCGGCGACCAGCGGCGCGGGAGCCGCTGCGTCGAGCGGCGCCGGGGCCGGGGCAGCCGCGAGCGGCGCCGCGGCCGCGGCCGGATCGATCGGCGCCGGTATCGCCGTCGCAACGAAGGCCGCGGAGGGCGCGAAGCACGCCGCGCAGGCCGTGAAGGCCGGCACCGACGAGGCGACCGGCAGCAACGAGAGCGGGAGCTAACCCATGACCAGCACAGCAACCGATCCGATCAAGGCCCGCACCTACGGCAACTGGCGAAAGCCTCAGACCGCCGGCCTCGGCGGGCTGGGACAGCTCGCCACCCTCGTGATGTTCGTGGGCATCGTCGCCTCGATCATCGCGTCCATGTTCTCCGGCCTAGGTCCCGCACTCATCGTCGCCGCCATCTTCGGCGGCATCCTCCTGACCGTCTCGGTCAAGGACAAGCACGGGCAGAGCGCCCTCGGAAGGATGGTGGTCCGCGTGAACTGGTGGCGTACCAAGAGCAAGGGAGCAAACATCTACCGCTCCGGCCCGATCGGCCGCGCGAAGTGGGGCACCTTCCAGCTCCCAGGCCTGGCCGCGCCCTCGCAGCTCACCGAGCACGAGGACTCCCACGGTCGCCGGTTCGCTCTGATCAGCACCCCGATGACGAAGCACTTCACCGTCGTGCTGGCGACGGAGCCGGACGGCGCCGCGCTGGTGGATCAGGAGCAGATCAACAACCAGGTCGCGGAATACGGCATCTGGCTCGCCAACCTCGGAGACGAGCCCGGCATCGAAGCCGCGTCGGTCACCGTCGAGACGGCGCCCGACACGGGCACGCGCTTGCGCGGTGAGGTCGAGGGGTCGATGGACCCGGACGCGCCGCTGTTCGCGCGAGCGATGCTCCAGGAGGTCGTTGAGACCTACCCGGTCGGGTCGGCCACGATCCACGCCTACATCGCGCTCACGTTCACGGCGACCGCGCGGATCAACGGGAAGCGCCGCAATGCCAAGGAGGTCGCCGCGGACCTCTCCGCCCGCATCCCCGGCCTGACGTCTTCTCTCGCGGCGACGGGGGCGGGCGCGGCGCGGCCCCTGAGCGCGCAGGAGTTGTGCGAAGTCATCCGCACCGCGTACGACCCCGCCGCGGCGCTCCTGATCGATCAGGCGCGCGCAGAGGGCGAGACGGCGGACCTGTCCTGGACCGACGTCGGCCCTGCGGGTGCCGAAGCGCACTGGGACTCCTACCGTCACGACGGAGCGGTGTCGACGTCGTGGACCATGACCGCGCCCCCGCGCGGCGTCGTCCAGTCGAACATCCTCGCTCGCCTGCTCGCGCCGCACCGTGACATCGCCCGTAAGCGCGTCACCCTGCTCTACCGGCCCATCGATCCCGCCCGCGCCGCAGCGCTCGTGGAGGCGGACCTGAACGCCGCCCAGTTCAACTCCTCCGCGTCCACCAAGCCCACGGCCCGCTCGACGCTCTCGACCCGCTCGGCGCAGGCCACGGCCGCGGAGGAAGCCTCCGGCGCCGGGCTGATGAACTTCGGCCTGATCGTCACCGCGACCACGCTGCAGCGTGGTCAGGAGCCCGAAGCGCGCGCCGCGATCGACTCCCTCACCTCGGCCGCCCGCCTGCGGATGCGGCCGGCGTTCGGCTCGCAGGACTCCGCCTTCGCCGCCGCGCTCCCGCTGGGGCTGGTCCTGCCTCGGCACCTGCGCATTCCCAACGAGATGCGGGAAATCCTGTGACGCACCCCGCCACCACCAGGACGGCACTGGACACACGTCCGGTGCCGTCCCGGGTTAACCCTCAGCCCTCACCCGTCTTTGTCGCCGTTCCGACCCTTCTTGGAGGCCCCCAGTGAGCAGCACCACCAAGTTCTTCTCCCGCCACCGCGACACCGAGCCCGTCGACGTCCCCGCCGACGTCGACGGGGACGAGCTGCCGACCGGTGCCGTCGACGTCGACCAGAGCGAAGAGGCCGGCGACGTCGACGCGCTCGACTCCGCCACGCCCACGGGCGCGGTCGGAGCCCCGACGACGGCGCAGGCCGCGGCGACGTCGACGGACGCTCGCGCCCGTTCACGCCGCGTGCGGAAGGCTGAGGAGGAGGCCGCCGCAGCTCGCGCCGCCAGCTCTCCTCTCGCCCGCGAGAAGCCCTCGAAGCGGTCGCGGAAGAAGCGGGCGATCCCGCACCAGGGCGGCAGACAGAACATTGAGAAGGAGTCGGCGCCGAAGCGCCCGATGCGGCCGACGTCGACGGGATGGCTCGGCCGCGGCGGCGGACAGGCCGTCTCGATTCAGCCCGCCGATGAGTTCCGCGCAACGACCGTTCAGGTGTGCGGGCTGTACCCGTTCTCGGTCGGAACGGGCACGCCCATGATCGGCGTGCCGCTGGGGAAGAACCTCACCACCGGGGCCTCCGTGTTGTGCGACCCGATCAGCTGGTTCCAGCGGGCGCAGCTCATCTCCAACCCGTCGATGTTCGTCCTCGGCAAGCCGGGTCTGGGAAAGTCCTCGCTGACCCGCCGCATGGCGACCGGGCTCGCCGGGTACGGCACGATTCCGCTGGTCCTCGGGGATTTGAAGCCTGACTACGTGGATCTGATCCGCGCGATGGAGGGACAGGTCATCACCCTCGGCCGTGACCGCGGCTACCTGAACATCCTCGACCCCGGCGAGGCGACCAGCGCGGCGAAGCGCCTGCGCGACGACGCCGACCAGGCGCTCGAGCAAGCCGCGGAGCTCGACGCGCGCGGCGGCGACTCCAAGGAGCTGCGCCTGCGTGCGGTGAAGGCGCAGCGCCTCGCTGCTCAGGTGCTCGCGGACGCTCACGGCCGCCGGCACACGATGATCGCAGCGCTCCTGACGATCCTCCGCTCTCAGCCGCCCACGGACCGGGAGGAGACGATCATCGACCGGGCGCTCAAGTACCTGGACGAGCACCACGAGGGCATCCCCGTCCTCGCGGACCTGCTCGCCGTGATCCAGGCCGCGCCGGACGAGATTCGACAGGTCGCGCTCGACCGCAACGACCTCAAGCGGTACAAGGAAATCACCGAGAACCTCGAAGCGTCGCTCATCGGCCTCACCTCCGGTGGCCGGCTGGGCGAGATCTTCTCCCGCCAGACCACCACCCCGATGCGGCGGGACCGGCCCGTGGTCTACGACGTGTCCTCGATCGATGACTCCGAAGGTGACCTCCAGGCGGCGATCCTCCTCGCGTGCTGGTCCGCCGGGTTCGGGACGGTCAACGTCGCCGCGGCGCTGGCCGATGCGGGGATCGAGCCCCGCCGGCACTACTTCGTGATCCTGGACGAGCTGTGGCGGGCGCTGCGCGCGGGAAAGGGCATGGTCGATCGCGTCGACGCGCTCACCCGCCTCAACCGTGCCCGCGGTGTCGGCCTCGCGATGATCAGCCACACCATGTCCGACCTCCTCGCGCTCTCCAGCGAAGAGGACCGGATGAAGGCCCGCGGATTCGTGGAGCGCTCCGGCATGGTCATCTGCGGCGGCCTTCCCGGTGCGGAGATGCCTCTGCTCACGTCGGCGGTGCCGCTGTCCGCGAAGGAGCAGGAGATGCTCACGAGCTGGCAGGACCCGCCCGCCTGGGATGGCGTCTCCGGGAAGGAAGCGGACCCGCCCGGCCGTGGCCTGTTCCTGATCAAGGTGGGCGGCCGTCCCGGCATCCCCGTCCGCGTCCACCTGACCGCGGCGGAGAAGGACGTCAACGACACCAACAAGCTCTGGCACACCACGAGCCGCGCAGGCCGCGCGAACGAGCCCCTGGCGACCGATCCGGTCATGGTGGAGATTCTGCCGTGAGCGTCCTCGTCGCCCTCGGTGCGAGCTGCGTCGCGCTCGGCGCGGCCGGCGCCGCGATCGTCAGCGTGATCGCCGCCCGCCGCCGGGGGGGCGGCGGAGCGCGATCGGTTTCTACTCACGGGCTGTTGGACCGGGGTCGCCCTCATGGCGGGCTTCGTCGCCTGGGACAGTGGGACCGGGTGATCGCATGAGCTGCGCGTCGACGGTCGTCTACGACGGCTACCTCTGGGGCTGCTCGATGACGACGACGCTCCCGCACACCGACCACATGACGGACCTGCCGGTCGAGTACGCCGACAACGGCCAGGCCCTCCTCACCTGGGGCACCAGCCGGCAGGCGACCAGCGACGACACGACGGCCCCCTACGACGGGCCGATCTACGAGCGGTGCGAGCCGCGCCGGTTCCTGCCGGTATCCGTTCCGCTGCTCGAGCGGGCGACGTCGTGATCGCCGCCCGCACCGGGGGCGCGCTGCTGCGGGGTCCGCTCGGCCAGATCGGCGCGGTCGCCGGGCTGCTGGCGGTCGCGGTCCTCGTGGCCACGGCCGCCACCCTCGCGTTCACCGCACAGGTGCAGCACGCGATCCCCGCTCAGACCACTCTCACCAGCCCCGCACCGACCGAAGGAGCCGCACCATGAGCCTCACGAACAACCGCCGGAAAGAGCCCGGGAAGGCCAGTAACGGCTTCGGAGTCGCGTTCGCGGCCGGCGGTGTCCTGATCATCGCTCTGACCATCTACATCGCGGTCCGCGTCGGGTCCCAGGTCGACGGCGTGAATCCCGACATGGACACCGACCCGTCGAACTTTTTCTCCGTCGTGGTCGACGTGTTCTGCGGCCGACTCGTCTGGCCAGGCACCGCGACGCTCATCGTCGCCGGGATCGGCGCCGTGGTCGTGTTCTTCGGCACCCTGTTCCTGATCGCGAAGAACGGCGGGAAGAAGAACCGGACCCCGATCGACTGGACCGCCCGCCACACCGCGACCTCCGCGGAGATGAGCCACATGCGCGGGAAGGAGGCGAAGGAGAAGTCGGCCCGACTGGGCGTGACCGACTCGTTCGGTGTCCCTCTGGGTGACCTGCTCAGCGACGGTCGACCTCTCTACGCCTCGTTCGAGGACATGGTGCTGCTGCTCGCCGGCCCCCGCGTGGGCAAGTCGACCTCGTTCGTCATCCCCGCGATCACGGGCGCTCCCGGGTCCGTGGTCACGACCTCGAACAAGCGCGACGTGCTCGACGCGACCCGCGACCTCCGCGCAGCACGGGGGCAGGTGTGGGTGTTCGACCCGCAGCGCGTCGCGGTTGAGCCGCCGTCGTGGTGGTGGAACCCGCTCTCCTACGTCACCGACGACACCAAGGCCGCGAAGCTCGCGCAGCACTTCGCGTCCGGATCCAGCGAGGTCGGCGCCCGCTCGGATGCGCACTTCGAGCCGTCCGGTCGCGAGCTGCTGGCAGGCTTCTTGCTCGCCGCGGCCCTCGATGGCCGACCGATCACGGACGTCTACGAGTGGACGACGAAACCCGGCGACGAGACGGCCGGAGACATCCTGGCCTCGAGCGATTTCCCGCTGATGGCCAAGAGCTTGCAGGGCGCGACGCGGTTGGAGCACCGGGAGCGCGGATCGGTGTACTCCACTGCCCGGCGCATGGCGTCCTGCTTGAAGGACTCCGGCACCCGCCAGTGGGTGAACCGCACCAGCGAGAACGACACCCGGCCGGAATTCGATCCGGCCGCCTTCGTCCGCTCCACCGGGACGCTCTACAGCCTGTCCAAGGAGGGCGCCGGCAGCGCAGGCCCCCTCGTCCTCGCCCTCACCGCCGCAACGGTCGAGGCCGCGGAGGAGCTGGCCGCGGTGTCGCCCGGCGGCCGGATGCAGACCCCGATGCTCGGCGTCCTCGACGAGGCGGCGAACGTCTGCCGCTGGCGCGACCTCCCCGACCTCTACAGCCACTACGGCTCGCGGGGGATCCCGATCATGTCGGTGTTCCAGTCCTGGTCACAGGGCGTAAGCGTGTTCGGGAAGGAGGGCATGGACAAGCTGTGGTCGGCCGCGAACGCGAAGATCTACGCCGGCGGAATCTCGGAGACGGGGTTCCTGCGGATGGTGTCGGAGCTGATCGGCACCTACGACCGCGAGACGACCTCCGCGAGCATGAACAAGGGCGTGCGCTCGACCACCAGCGCGTTGAAGCGCGAACTGATCCTCGACGTCGCGGAGCTCGCGAACCTCCCCACGCCCAAGAAGGGGCGCAAGATCGGGCGGGCGATCCTGATGTCCTCGGGCTCGCGTGCCGCGATCCTGCGCACGGTGCCGTGGTTCGACGGCCCCAAGCCGCTCGTGGCCGCGATCAACGCCTCCATCGCGAACCACCGACCTGGCGCAGCGCCGACACCGACGCCGCCGCCGGCCCCGGAGCAGGGACACGGCTTCACGCCGGTGACGGACTCATGAGCGATGACTTCTACGGGGGCGTGGACGACGAGGCCGCGCCTGCGTCAGCGGCCGACGAGGCGACGAGTGCCCCGGAGAGCGAAGAGCCCACGACGCATTTCGGGTCGGCGGATGAGTTCGTGCGCAAGCAGCTCATCGGCACCTACCGGCGCCGAGTGATGGCGCAGGGCTCCGGTGCAGGTCTGCGGTGGAAAGCAGCCTGGTGGGAGTCCAAGGAAGCACAACAGCGCATCGAGGCGCTGTGGCGGGCCTGGGAGGCCGCACGCGCCGACCCGAAAGCCGGGATGAGTGCGTGGTGGATCAACCACTGCGATCCGCACATGAGCGTCCTACTCTCTGCGGACGGGCCGTTCGCTGACTCGACGGACGAGAACCGGCTCGGTGAACCGCTGCCTTACACGGCACCGGTAGAAGGCACTTTCCCGTCCGATCTACAACCGCCGCTGTACACGCAGCGCCCATCCAGAGAAAACGCCTGAGAGGCGCTCTGAGGACGTAAGAAGGGGAGCACCGTCCGGTGCTCCCCTTCTTCGTTCTCGACGCTCCGGCTAGCGGCTCAGGTCCGCGCGATCGGCGCCCTGCCCCTGGCCACGACCGCGCCGCGTCTGAGGGACGGTGCTCATCGGAGCCTTCGACGTCACCGCGGCGCTGGGCGGGGTGGCGTGCGCGCTGTCGGCGCTCATCCGCGCCTCGATGACGTGCGGGGGGACTCCCTTGGCTTCCATCGCCTGAATGGTCGACTGTCGACGCTCGGCACTGTCGTAAGCGATCTCTCCGGCCTCACGCGACGCTGACGCGCGCGGATCCGTCGCGGGCGGCGCCGACTCCGTGGACGGGCCTCCGGTGCCCTGTGCGGCCTCCTGGCGCTCTGCGGGGGCGTCGTCGCGGAAGAGCTGTGCCTGAGCGCGCGCGTCGGAGGCCAGCTCGCGCAGCTCGTCAGGAGTCGCGTTGGCGGTGCCACCGGCGGCCGCGTCGCGGTCGTAGTCGCTCGCGCGCGCTTCGAGCTGCGCAGCCATCTCCGCGCGCCCGTTGTCGACGTCGGACGCACCGGGGGTTTCTCGAGCGGCCTCCTGGTTGCGGGCGTCGTTCGCGCGGTCGAGGCGGTCGGCTTCCGCGATCAGTAGTTGTGCCTCCGTAACCTCCGCTCCCGCTCGAGCACGCTCGGGAGCTACCGTGTCCTTCCACTCCTCGACCAGCGCGGCTCGTGCAGCAGCGACGGCCGCGGGGTCCGCAGTGCGGAACTCTCCGTCGTTCCAGTCGATCGACGTCTGCACGCGGTAGTCCTGGAACCCGGCCGGGTCGGTGTCGCGCTTCCACTCCTCGGCCGCGGAGAGTTCGAGGGTGCCGGCGTCGCCCGCGAGCGCCGCGCGGTAGTCGGTGATCAGAGCGCGCTCCGCGTTCACGTCCGGCTCTGCGCGGCCGCGTATGTCCATGGTGAGACGGTCGTCGTCGTGGCGGTGGTAGTGCTCCGGCGCGGAGTTGGTGGCCCATTCCCTCGCCCGGTCCAGCTCCGACTTCGCCTGACCGGCGGCGTCGCGCAGCACGGCGGTGTCGACGCCGTAGCGCTCGAACACTTCGCGCTGAACGACGGCCGACGCGCGCTCCGCGATCGGGTCGTGGTTCTTCCACGCCTGCGCCGTCTCCGCGACCTTCGAGATGTCTTGGATGCTCGCCTTCTCCCACCAGTCGGGCCGGTCCACGACCTGCAACGTTGCGCGTGCAGCGCCGCGCTCGGCGTCGAAACGGGCCGACAGCTCGCGCGCCTGCGCGGCGGAGCGTGCCTGCGCGTCGCGGGCCAGCTCCTCGCGCAGCCGGGCGAACTTCTCGCCCATCTGCATCGCGATCGTCAACGCGATCCGGACGTTCTGACCGACCTCCTGGCCTACCTCGTCGTCGTCACTCATGACTTCCTCCCCTTGCCTTGGTGAATCGTCTATCGGCCACGGTCGCCGCGGTCCTGGTCAGGTCCCTGCCGAGACTGTCGGGCGCGGTCCGCGAGCATCGCTTCCTCGCGCTCCCGGTCAGCCTTGGTGAGCTTCGTGGGCACGGGACTGCCCGACCCGAAGTTGGTCTGGGACAGCCGGCGAACGTCTTTGAGCTCCTCCGGGAGCGCCTGCCAGGCCCGCTCGTTCTCCGCGACCTTCTCGGCCTTCACGACGCCCTGGTAGCCATCGCGAACAGCGGACAACTGACCCCGCAACGTCTGTGACAGCTCGCGCATCCGTCGCGCATCACCGGCTGCCTTGTGAGCCGACGCGACCGCGTGCGTCAAGCGCGCGAACTGGTTCAGCAGCAGCAGCTCCGCGGCTGCATTCTTCTTGTTCCCCGCCGCGGCCATGATCAGTGCGGAGTACGCCGCCGTCGAGGGCATCATCGCGGGCCGCGGGCGCGTCTCGTGCGCCCGAAGGTGCGCCGAGCGGGCGAGCGATCGCGCAGCGTCAGCGAGCGGTCCCGGGGTGGGCTCCATTCGACGGGACCACGCCGCGTAGGCGCCGGCCGTCTCGCGAGCGACGTGCGCCCACGTGGCCTTGTCGGAGGGGTCCACGGACCTGATGTAGTCGTGCAGACGGTCCATGTCCGCGGCGTACGCCTCGAACAGCTCGGGGGCCGGCTCTGCCGTCTCCCGGCCAGGGTTGACCGGCGTGTACTTCCAGGGATTCTTTGCTGTCGCGCGCCATTCGGACGCCGCATCCGACGCCGACTCCGGCTGGTCCGGCCAGCCCTTCCGTAGCTCCGGCAACGTCAGGTCGCGCGCGAGCCGGCCGCCGCCGTGCCAGATCGCCTTCTCACCGTTCGTCGGCCGCAGCGCGACCGAATAGCCGGCGATCACATCATCACGGCCCGTCGCGAAACGAGGCCGCACCAGCACCCCGCCCTGACGCAGACGGCGAACGAACTCGCTCTCATCCTGCGACGCGGACGAGGCCGCGCGCACCGCGCGCTCGAGGCGCTGCATGTCCGGCTCGACGTGCCCGCGACGTGCAGCGGACTCACGCGCTCCCGGCCGCACACCGCGCTCCGGGAACTCGCGCTCCGGCGCCTGGTAGACCTGCAACCCGTACTCGCGCTCCAGCTCACGGCTGATCGTCTGCGACCGCTCGTAGTCCTTGTGCACCGACGCTTTCGTGCCGTCCTCGCGCACCAGCGACACGGCGATGTGCACGTGGTCGTTGCCGTGCTTCGACAGGCCATGACGCACCGCGACCCACCGGCAATCGGCCTTGCCGATGTCCTCGCCAGCGAAGCCCATCCGCTGCACGAAGTCGGTCGAGATTCGGCCCCACTGCTCGTCTGTGAGCTGGCCCTCCTCCGCCGCCAGCGACAGCGAGCAATGCCACACATCCGCCGCCACGCGATCCTTCACGATCGCACCGGCCGAGTCCCGAACCGCCTCGCCGTTCTCGTCGGTGCGCACCTTGTTGCGCGTCACCTCGACGCCGAACAGCTCCCGCGGTCGGTCCAGATCCGCAGCGATCGCCGCAGCCGCAGCGCCATCCAGAATCTCATGCCCGTACTCAGCCATGATCGCGGAATCCCCCGCGATCAGGTGCTGCTCCTCGTGCTCGTTCGTCTTACCGGGACCAACGAGGTAGCCCATCAGTCCACGCATGCGCGTGCCGCGCGTGATGTTCGTTCTCACCGTCCACCGAGCCGGTCTGCCGTCGCCTCGATCAGGCGTCGCACCCGCCGGTACTCCTCCGCAGCCTCAACAGCCTCGGCCGGGAACTGGCCCGTGCTGTTCGCGAACCGCGCGAGCTGGTTCATGTTGTCCGACGTCTTCTGCAACAGCTTCGACGCCCGGAACAGCTCAGCAACCACCAACCGCCACTCCGTGTCCGTGCGCACCTGGGCGTTCATCGCGGACTCGAACAGCAGCCGCGGCACCGTCACTTCCAGCACCTCGGCACGGGCGCGCAGGTGCGCGTCCTCCTCGGGCGTGACCGACACCTCGTACCGCTTCGACCGCGCAGCGACACCCGGCACGTTCGCGCGGCGGCGCCGGCCGAACAACCGACCCTCTCGTGACGACTCCGACACGACCCTCACCGTCCTTCCGGCCCAGCGCAGCGAACCCGCCCCCAGGCGGGGACCATACGACCAGTATGCGCCGACCCGGCCGCGCAGCGGAAGGGGCGCGAGCGGTTTACCACGGGTAAACCTATAGCTTGCTCCACAAACCATCTTCGCACCGAGCGCGACTTGGGTGTAACTCGGGTCCGAAGGACACCCGAGCGTCTCGGCTGGCGAAGCCGAACCCGAGACGCTTGAGTCCGCGCCTTCCGCATGACGGCGGCGGCGGCTAGCCTTTCCGCATGAGCGACCACACGAGGAACCCTGACGACGCCGCCGACGCCGCCCGCCGACTGCTCGAACAGAGCGTCGAGAAGCGCGTCGAGGCGGTCCGCACGATCGTCTCCGCAGCCAACGACACCGACACCGCACGCGCCGCCCTCAGCGACGCGCAGAACCGACACAGCAAGGCGTGGGCGGACGCCCTCGCCGCCGGATGGTCGGAGAAGGAACTCCGCGCAGCAGGAGTGCCGCGACCCGAGCAGACTCGCGCTCGCGTCACCCGCGCGCGACGCACAACGTCGGCGGAGGGAATTCCCGCCGATTCGACCGAGAGCGACAGCTCTGCGTCCATCGAGAACGCTGCATGACCGACGACGAGTCCTCCGCGCTCCACGGTCAGGTCCGCGCCTGGGCGGAAGGGTCCAACCCGCTCGCGGCCGCCGTCGAACTGCTGATCCGATCGGGCCTCGTGTACGCCGGAGCACCGTGGGTGAAGACCGACAACGCCTGGCACACGAGCGCAATCGACTTCGACCGCCTCGGCTACGAAATCGGAGCGCTCAGCGGAGGCGAACAGCGCGTCGCGCGGATCGCGTCGTCGCTCGGTCAGGGTGTCCCTGTCGACCTCCGCGAGGACGTCGCCGGGCTCGACCTCGAACACACGCGACTGGTCCTCGCGGCGATCGCGCACGCCGCCGGACTCGGAGAGCCCGGCACGACGATCCAGACCGTCGACGGAGTGCCGACAATCGTCCCCCATGACGCTCTGGCGTCGTGGCCGAACGAGTAGGTCGATCGCGCACGACGACCGCCCTCGTCGAGTAGCAAGCCCCCGCTCGAGCAGTCACGCTCGCGGGGGCTTCTGCCTTCCCGCGACGTGCGCGCAGGCTGCGGTCCGGCCGTCCATCCGACGCTTCACTCTTGCCTGCGCCGGCCGACCGTCAAGAGCGCTGCGCGTCCCTCCGGGATGCCCCTCCGGGGCACTCCTGACGGCCACCCGCCTCCGGCATCGCGCCGCTTATCGGATGGATGGCCTCAGAGAATGCTCCCCTCGGGAAGAGTTCCGATCAGCGGCCCCTGCCGGACGCTCACCGGAGCGCTACATCGCGTAGGTGATGACGACGGATGAGAGCTTCCGCGACGTTCACGTCCACCGACGACGTGTGCACGGCCCTCCTCGCCTTCGTCGGTTCGATCGCCGCCGGCGGACACTCCGAGTCGATCGCTATTCCCGCGCTGCGCGTGGATGGGCAGGTCATGGAAGTACGGATGACGGTGAACGCCAACAGCGCGTTCGTCGTCGTCCCAGTCGATGCCGACGCGCAAGACGAGCGCGCCCTTCTGGCAGCCTCAAAGTCGGTAGTCAGCGAGCTGCGCAAGCGAAGCGCGGCCAGCCGTCAGGATGCCGAGCGGCGCTGACAGGAGTTGCTCGACTCGCTCCGCTCACGCTCACCGTCTCGGCACTTCGTGTCTAAAGTGGCGGTGCGGTTGAGAAGTGGGGACCTCGACGCCGCGCGCGGCAGACCGACGAGGGGTCGTCGGTGTCGCTCTGCTCTCGGCCGCGTCACACAGCGCGGCCGAGAGCACCACTCGCCGGCTGCTGCTCAGGGCCGTCAACCCTCCTCCCGTGGGCACAGTCGGCACCTATGGTCGGGCATGTACGGAGTGCCGTTCGCTCCGGCCCCAGTGCTCCCGGCTCGGATGCGGCTCGGCCCCTGAGCCGGGAGTAGCGGCCCGGCCCCGCGTCGGGGGATGCCGGGTCGGGCCGCTTCCCAGGGGAAGAAGCCGCACCCGAGCGAAACGACACCAGGCGTAACGTGCGGTGGTTATGCTCCGCGCATGATCGACTTCAGCTCCGCCGAGATGGCGACAGTCGAGTACGTCGAGGACCAGTGGCGCCTCACGATTCTCGACGGGACCGGCACCACGTTGGCCGAGACCGGGCTTCCGCTTTTCGGCCCCGAGAACTTCTTCGTTCGCGCCAGCTCTGACCGGCCGGCGGGCCTGGATTACGTGGGGCCGTTCTTGAACAAGCGCGGCCTGTACTACACCCAGTGGACCGGTCGCGGCCGAGACGGATGGAGCACACAGCTCCACTACTGACGAGCACACGTTGCGCGGGCAGACGTCCAGGATGATGAGCACATGTCGCGCAACACTGAGCCGTTGGCCGGTCAAATGGTCTGGCTCGTCCGCTGGATCCAATCGCGTGACGGCTGGTCGCACGAGACCATCAGCGGCGCTTTTCAGGAGCGCACCGACACGTGCTGGCGCGTCTGGGTGAACGAGGAGCTGCGCGAACTTCCCTCACAGGACTGGTCCCCCTACAAGCCGTGACGCCGACGGTGGTCCACGCTCAGCTGTGGTCAGTGACGGATCGCGGAAGCGCGCCAGCCTTCGTCCTTGACCCAGCGGAACCCAATCCAGCAAGTCTGCGGCTCCGGCGCGTCTGCGGCCGCGTCCAGGGCGACCCGAAACGTGGCAGGTGTCGCGCCGTCGATGATCGTGAACTCCGAATCGCGGTCCGCGAGCGCCCCGCACGCATCGCGCAAGCCTGCACTGTCTGACTCGGTGTTCGCGGGAAGAAGCTTCGCGATCGCCGGATCATCGTTCAACACGGGCACGAGCTCGTACACCAGCTCCTGGCCACTCCCCGACGGCGGCACCGCTCCCGACGTCGAGTCATCGAGCGACCCGACCGCAAACATGAAGACAGCGACGACGCCGGCCAGCACCGACGTCAGCAGAACGAGTAGGACCACGGTGACGCCACGATGGTGCCGCGGCGGTGAAGGAAGATCCTCCGCCTCGTCGTACGCCCCCACCGCTTCCCCTCCGCCGACAGGTCCTCCCGACCCCGGCTCACCAGAGATACCAGACCTGAACGACCAACCATCACGCACTATCCCCATCGCCCTCCCCCGTTTGGCTGATGCTCGGCAGATCACTCAGGAACCGATGTGTATGATTCCGCATGGATTGAGCGGGGACCTGGACCGCCGATCTTTGGCTTGTGACGCGAGAGCGCCAAGCCCGCCGGCGGGGGTGCGCCGACCCGAACGGCGCGCCCTCAGCCGCGCCACGATGCCAAGCTCGGTTCATCAGCTCGATGGCGTGGCGTCCGATCGGCGTCAGGTCGACCACGACTCGTCTTGGCGTGGCCGTGCCGGCCTGCCAGGGTCATGGCCATGGAGATCACAGATGATGTCGAGCGGGCCGAATGGCTTGGGCTGCGCATGCAGCGAGAGCGAAGCTGGGCACGAGTCGGCTCGGTCGCCGGATACGGGTTCGAGGCGTACGCCCGTGTCCTTCACCCTCGACCTGACGGCGATGACATTTGGGAACGCCAGCGGTGGGCGGACGTTGCTGCTACTGCCGGCAAGGTCATGCACCCGCTCGTCCAGTGGGAACGGCTCCTAGGCAGGGACGAGCCGCGCGGCGGCACAAGTGACGTCGGACGACTCGATCCGCAAGTACTCGCCGCCCTCGCACCCATCCTCAGTTCGGCGACCACTACGCCCGGCGATGCGCTCGCGGCGTACTGGGTCGGTGGGACCGGCCAGAACCTCCTCGGCAGGCCGGTCAGCATTGACCGATACGACTACATACTGGCCGCCACGAGCATGGCGGAGCTTGCCGAACCCGGATGGGGTCCCGAGATTGGCCTCCGCGGCGAGGAAGCGCCGCAACTACTCTGGCCTGAAGATCACGCCTGGGTGCTCGCCACCGAGATCGACTGGGACTCCACCATCGTCGCCGGCTCGCACACGCTCGTAAGCGCGATCCTCACTGACGGCCGATTCGAGGCCTTCCCCGTCGATGAGGACTCCGACCTGTCGTGGAACGGTGACACGATCAACCGTCCCAAAGTCCAGGAACCGTCCTAGGAGAGCGCGAAGGACAGCGATCGCGACGTCAGTGAGTGATTGAGGCCGCCTGCCATCCGCTCCGAGTTCGAGTCGTCGCATCGTTCTACGGTGCAAGCGACGCCTACCGATCGGGAGGCCGAAGGTACGCGGACAGGGTGAAGGCGGGCGGCCCATGGGTCACCCGCCTTCACCCTCGCGGACGCGGAGCGCCTCTTGCGGTGACCCTACGGAGCCAGGATGTAGGACATGCCCACGACGTCCTGCACAGTTCGCGTGTTGTAGACGCCAGGTCCGGCGGCACCGTTCATCTCGGTGATGTTGATGTAGAGGCCGTCAGCGCGCTGCTCGACGGAATCGACCCAGGCGACGTGACCGTAGGTGGGGTCCGCCCCCTGCACGCCGGGCTCGAAGACGACGATGCTGCGAGCCTGAGCATCCAGGACGGTAGTCCAGCCGTTCGCGGCGGCGCTGGTGTCCCAGTCGAGGGCGTTGCCGTAGATGGCGGGACGCAGCCCGGTCGCCTCGAAGAACTTTTCCTTCGCACCCCATGTGCACTGACCGGCAGCGCCGCTGTTCGCTCCCTCGGTAACGCCAGTGGCGCGGCCGGAGTCAGCGACGGCGGTGGTTGTCTGAGTTGTGGTGTCCGCGAAGGCCGGCGCGGCGCCCACGATCGGGACTGCGACGGTGAGTGATGCTGCGAGCAGGCCCGCAGCGATGCGGGACCGGCGGAAGCCGTGTCCCGGGTGGTTCTGACGGTTGGCCGAGCTGGTGTCGAATTCGTTGCTCGTGCTGGTGCGCATGATGTACTCCTTCGTCTCTTCTTGCTTCCCTTGAACACCCTCCACGCTGCCACTCATACGGCTCCCATCACCGAAATGGAGGAAGCGGCCACGTAGCGCCCACCTCCCACCCAGGCGCGAAGCAGCGCCCGCCACGCACTGCGAGCGACCGCACCGGAGGGTGACGGGGGCTCCGTCTAGCTGAGGTACACCCCAACCGGACGTCAGGCACCATGGCCGAAGCGCGTCCGAATAGGGCCGTGTCGGACCTTGTCTGACACTTGCCCCTGCGGCTCTTAGACTTCAACTGGACAAGTAGGGGTCGGAGGCGGCATGTCGGGTCAGAGGGTCGGGTACGTGCGGGTGAGCACGTTGGATCAGAGCACGGTGCGCCAGCTCGACGGCCTGACGCTGGATCGGGTGTTCGAGGACAAGGCCTCCGGCAAGGACGTGAACCGTCCGCAGCTCGAAGAGATGATCGGGTTCGTCCGCGACGGAGACACGGTGCTCGTGCACTCGATGGACCGGCTCGCAAGGAACCTAGAAGACCTCCGCCGGCTCGTGCGCCGACTGACGGACAAGAAGGTCCGGGTCGAGTTCGTCAAGGAACAGCTCACCTTCACTGGTGAGGACAGCGCGATGGCGAACCTGCTGCTGAACATGATGGGCGCGTTCGCAGAGTTCGAACGCGAACTCATTCGGGAGCGTCAACGCGAGGGCATCGCTTTGGCCAAGCAGCGCGGCGTCTACCGAGGCCGCGCCCGCTCGCTTACCCTCGCGCAGGTCGCGGAGCTGCGCGAGCGGGCTGGTGCCGGCGTGCCGAAGACGACGTTGGCAAAGAAATATGGCATCAGCCGGGAGACGGTGTACGCCTACCTTCGCGCCTCGACATCGGCGCTACAAGCGTCTGAAGAGTGACGGGGCGCTGACATGGTGAGCACTGTCGGAGTCGTTCATGGCGCGGGAGGAAGCTGATGACAACACAGATGTTCCCTGGCGAGATCGGGTCGATGCCGGAATTGGGTTCGTCCGCGATTGCGACGTTCCGGCCCGCAACAGAGCTTCCGACTCCTGTGCGGTTTGTCGACGGCTTCGATCTCTTCGTTCAGTTCCTGCAACGCCATGGCGTGGACCCAGAGAGCCTTGCTGGTGACGTGTCGGGAGTGTGGCTCTTCCTGGCCAAGCATCCGACCGCCTTGACGACGCCAGAGATTGCCGACGCCGCAGCCCGGTTCGTCGGGAACGTGATCGCGGTGGTGCATCCCGCGGCGACCTGGCGAGTCACCAACGAGCCGGAAATCGGGACGAACGTCCGCTCCATTCCGGTCGCCGCCCTCGTGCGAACCATGGTGCAGCGTCCCGAGCAGCGGGAACCGTTCCTCGAGATGCTGTCCACCTGGGATCAAGAAGACCTCGACGACCGCGAAATCACCGCGCTCGCTCACGATGTCACTCCACCGCCGTTCACGGTTCCACCGGTTCCGTTCCAACGCGCCGCCTTCCCTCCCATCGAGTTCCGCGACGACAACGGCCACGTCATCGAATACGGGCAGCGCTGGCCCGACCACCACCCACCTGACGACGCGTACTCCCGCGTCTCCCACCCAGAACGCTTCGCACCCCTACGCCATGACGTCGACGCCCTGGCCGACTACCTCCACCGCTGGTACTCCGTCGACGTCCGCCACCTCGACCACGACGGGACACAGCAGATCCGGTTGCAGCCTCGCGCCGGAACCCCGATCACCGTCACTGCAACCGACGAATCAGTCCAAGTGGAAGCAGGCGTCTTCTTCCGCGCCACCCTGCCGAACTGCTCCTGCGATGCCTGCGACGAATCAGCAGAAACCGCCGCCGACCGCCTCGAAGAAGCCGTCCTTTCCATCGCCGCGGGCGGCTTCCGCGAGACGTACCCCCTCGGAAGTCGCCGGTGGCTGCACACCCAGCTCCACGCCGTTGACGGCAGCGGCTACACCGGCAGCAGTGGCGCCCCCGACAGAGACCTCACCACCGACGACCTCGAACACGCCACCACGACCCTGCGCCAACTCGACAACGGCTGGTGGCCCGCCTGGCCCCTCCGCACCCCCAACTCGCCAGACCGAACAGGCGACGACGAAACGACGAACGACCGAACCTGACGAGCGGCTCCAACTGCTTCGTTAGACGCCCCGCCACCTGGCTCCCCACCGGACGGGTCGCCACCACCCGTCCTCTGAACCCACGTTCGCGTACGAATCGCATGGCTAGCCTGGCTGAGTGGACTTCATCGGGTTGGCGCCCCAGCACTTTGACACCGCGCTCGGCACGGTACTGACCACAGCCGTGCAGGCGCAGGGCTGGAGCGCACAGAAGGTAGCCGTGTTCGCACGGCTCCGACCGCGCACCGTCCGACGCATCCTGACCGGCAAAACCTCGGCCGGCACCGTACAACTGCACCGCCTCCTGCAAGTCCTGCAACTCGACCATGACGCCACGATGCGCACCGTCTACATCGAAGCGCGAGTCGCGCAGCTGGCCGCGGACACCGAAGCAGCCGAGGACCGCGACCGCCCCCGGGACATGCTCGGATGATGACCGGCAACGACCTCGCCGTTCTTCTCAACCCCTTCGTCATCACCGGGGTCGTCGTCCTCGTCGCGATGATCCTCGGTGGGCCGTGGCTGCGCGAGCGGTACATCTTCCGCGAGCTCAACCGCGACACCGGCGTCACCCGACACCAGCCCACCGCCCTTTTCACCCCAGGCCGGGCCGGCAATCCGCCGCTGGTGTATTTCCTGGAACTGCACTACGCCGAACGCCTCGACACAGTGCTGATGCTGCACCGCGTCGGCGCCATCGCGAGCCTCCACGACGGCTCCATGACCATGCACGACCGCGCCGGACGCCTCCTCACCCACCTCAGCGCGCTCGACGTCGCCTACTATCGCCGCCTCAACGACACAGCCCCGCAACCACCCAACCCGGGATAGACAAGCCGGCCTGGCGCTCGGCCTTCCCTGCCCCGTTTCACGCCCCCTCAGCGGAATCACCACCGGACAGGTCTAACGAGACGGCCCCGCCCGCGCCACGCCGCGGCGGCGCACGCAACTCGCGTGCGACCGGTTGACGACCCCCTACCGGACGCTGGATAGCAGTGGGTAGTTTTACCGTCCGGACGACGATCCCCATATGGGACGCCGTTCTACCTTGCGTTGCGCAACCGCAGACGATCGACGGTGACGCCGACCGCGACGGTGACTGCGGCGGCGACCAAGCCCCATCCGAGCCCGAGCGTGTATGTTCCCCTGCTCGGGTCAGCCCAGTTCTCGATCTCCGGGCGTCTGGCGAAAGCAGCAGCGTTGAGCTGGGTTGCCACGAAGGCGACAACAAGAGTCACCAGCGCAAACACCACCAGCGAAGCCAGAACCCACATCAGGAGCTGCCGACGTCGACTCCGCGCGTTCCCCGGAACAGTCATGTGCTGAGCGTACGAACTGGACCGCCGTGGCGCACTAGCCGCGGTGCAAAACGTCAACGATCAACCGGTCATCCTCCGTCTCTCGACGAAGGAGCAGGGCGTCCGGTGGTCGATCCCGATACGGGACGCGCGCCAGCACTGTGATACCTCGCGCCACGGTGACCGAACGACGTCGGAACCGACGAGGATCCGAGGCGTGAAGAACAGCAGTGACGGTGAGCACTACCTCCTCCTCAGGACAGCCCTCTGGGCAGACGCCACCGACGTCGTTGGAATCTATGGCAGCGAGCAGCGCGCTCGGGAAGCAGCAGGTTCCTCTACGGGACCCGATCAGTGGACGCTCGAGGAGTGGAGAGGAGACGTGCGCCGCAGCAGTCTCCAGCTCCAGGCCGCTACGCGCTCACGCTGACGCAATGGAGTTGCACGGCTACAGTCACGAAGGAGGGTCGCGATGCGGCGACCGCTGGGGAGGTCGCTGTGGGCGAATCGAATGATGGCCGCTTCAAGAAGCTGCCCGATCGGATCGAGCCGGCTCAGCAGACCGTGAGCGTCCCGGCCAGCGAAGACGACTCCACGACGCCACCGCAACCGCCGGCCGGCGTTCCTGACCTCGTGATCGCGACTCGCGTGGCGGACGCCGCCACGATGACCGGCCTTCTCCGCCGTACGGCGGGGCGCGTTGCACTGACGGTCGTCGTCGTCGCGGCCGGCCTCGTCACCGTCCTCGCCGCGCTCAACCTGCGCCTGTAACCAGACCGATCAGCCGTGAGCGAGGACGGCGCGTCCGACAGCGGCGCCTCTCGACTCGCCCACCGAACATTCCGGGGATCCCATGCTCAGAGCACTTTCGTCCACTTCCATGTTCTGGATCGGTGTCGCCGGGATTCTCCTGGGCATCGTCTTCGGCACGATCGTGCCGTTCTGGATCGCCCCCTACCAAGCCAACGGATCACCCACCGTCGAACAGATCATCAGCACCATCCCGGTCCTCACACGAATCGCGGAGGGCATCGGCTACTCGTTCGTCGCAGGAGCCTTCGTCGTTCGCCACTTCGAGAAGCGCGAACTCGTCGACGCTCGACGGTCCGTGCACTTCGTCGGCCGAGCAGCCCGGAAAGACGAGCAGTAGCCCCTCCGAGCAGTCCGCTGAAAGCGTCCCGCGGATCGATCCCCTTACAGGACACTCTCGGTCGCGAGTCGGTAGCTCCTCGTGGTGAGAGCCGCGTCACGCCTACTTTTCTCCCGTGGGAGAACTCAAGGTAACGAGCTCGGCGGCGGTCGAGGCCGCTTCACGTCGCGCCGAGGGGTGGATACGCCGTGGTTGAACGCCTGGACAGTTGGGACCCGAGCAGACTCTCGCCGGACCGGCAGACACCACCCCGCCAACGACGGTTGGTGAGACTGTCGATCGCGCTGGGAGCTCTAGCCGTCGTGGCGGCCGCGGTTCTGTGGGTGGGTGATCTGCTGTTCGGAGTGCATGGCCCTTCCCACTACGTCAGCATCACCAACGACACCGGAGCCTCACTCACCTGGTCCTGCTCCTGGTCCGATCTTCACCTCGCCGCCGGGGAGACAGGTCAGCTGCGAATCCTCGACCAGCCCGACCAGGACTACGGCTGCGTCCCACAAGCAGCGACCCCCTTCGTAGCGGCGGCGCACAACAACGACATCTGCCCGTCACTGACCTCTATGACCGAGGGAAGGCAGTTCACGGCAACCGACTTCGCGAAGACCTACCGCTGCCCGTAGCTGGATACGCGACCGGTGAACGATCCCCTAACGGGACGACCCAAGTCCGATCGAAGGTCAGTAGGCGACGTCAGCGGGCGCTGGCTTCCCGACTCGGCTGTGATCGGGCCGACGGGCTCGGTAGGAAGATCCGGCCAGGAGGACACCTGCAGTCACAGCAGCTAGCGACGTGGCGACGCCGGTAAAGGGCAAGGTGTCCGCGACATCCCACGGGAGAAAGAACGCTCCAGGGTCGGTGAGGGGGTTGATGACCATGAGGAGCCCAACACCAATCAGCGTGACGGGTCGTCCTGGCGAGAGTACGAAGGCGCCGAATATCACGAGCGGGAAGGCGACGGCCCAGACGATCGTTGTGGCGATCCACGTGAAGTCTGACTGTGTGGCGCTGTAGCAACCCTCGTTCAGGCCACCGAGGCACGAGCTCCAGTGCACCAGGAACGCGGCGGCACCAGCAGCCCCGAGCAAGGCGATTGTCCATCCAACCAACTGGCCTGACGTCGCGAGTCGCTTCATGGGCTCAACATAGAACTCGAAGGTGAACCTGAGCTAGATCCACACGGTCGAAGCGAAGGCCACCGCCCCCTCGCCCCGATGAACGATCTCCATACGGAACAAGCGGTCGTTCGACCGTGCCGTGGGCTGCTCAACCGATGATCATGGCGGTACGCAGAGCGAGAACCCAGCTGGTGACGGCGCCGACCACGCCCAAGGCGAGCAACAGCCACCTCCATCGAGCGTGAGAGCGCCTGCTGGCGCGCATCGCTACGACCAGGAGAACAAGGGTCGCGAGGGCGACAGAGCACAGAGCCGGCCACGCGACGTCAAACCCCGTGCACTGAGCCGGAAGGGACTCGTTGCACGCGAACGAGAATCCGTCGAGGAAGACGCCCGCGACGAGGGCGAGGAGAGTGATTGCGCCCGCGATCGCTGCGGAAGCCTTGAGCGACAGCGTCTGCACAACATCACTATCGGACCAACGGGTGAACGGCAGGAGCGCGCTGGACCACTCGGGTCAGATCCGCATCGGTGAACGATCCTCTTACGGGACGGCCATTGCGCTGACCGGGAGACTCTCCGGCTAACGTGGCTACATGCGGCAAATCGTCCATCTTCATCGGAGGGCCGCTCTCTGTGCTGTACCCGTCGGCGTGGTGCTGGGTGCGCTGCTCGGTCTGGGATTGGTCCTTACGGGTAACTCCGACTTCCGCGAACAGGGCGGGTGGGGCGCCTTCGCCTACTTGATTATGGTGGGCGCCATTATCGGTGGGGTCAGTGCCCTGGCTGCCGTCGCCGGAGGATTCGTGGCGATTCTGATCACTCTGCGGTCGGGACGAGCCACCGAGTCGTCCCCGCTGATCAGCCCTATTGGGCCGGCCGTAGGGTCGAGCGTTCCGTGGGTTGTTGCGGCCGGCGTAGCTGCCGTCGTGGGTGATCCGATGACGGCGGGGATCGCTGTCGGTCTCGGTGTCGTGGCGGCTGTAGTCGGCGGGGTGAGTGCTGCACTACTTCTTCGAGGGGTGAAGTACTCGAGCATCACTACTGCGGCTGACGATTCCGGCGCGCTCACGTCGGTTGTGCAGACGAACTCGAAGACCTGAACGTTCACGGTCATCTGCACGAGGTTTGGGACGCAGCGACGAGCTGTGCAGGCGACCGTGAGGAACGACAGGCGCTCGGTGTCGCGTCTGCGTGCACCGATGAACGATCGTCCACCGGGACGGTCGGCGGACTAGCATTTTCAGCATGGGGCGACGCCAGCACACTAAGGCTCTAGTCCGGTTGGCGTGCGCAGCTACGCTCATGGGCGTCGCGCTGTGGGTGACCTGGGCGACGTCGTCCTACTGGCAGCCATGCACGGGCGCTAGATGGAATGAAATGAACCCGTCCTGCGCTGAGGCCATGTCGTCGTACGACCTCATGCCCCTTCTGTATCTCTGGGGTGCCCTCGCTCTCGTCGTTGTAGCTCTGGTGGTCGCACGCCTCGTTCCCTAGGTTCCCGCAGGGGTAGCGACGGTTGCAGCAGTTGTTCTCGCCTGCCCTGTGGCAGACCCCGGATTCTTCTGGGTCGAATGGGGCAGCGCCGACGGCACTCCCGGACACGGCCTCTGGACGGCGTGCTGGATTGCAGCTGCCGGTCTAGCCCTCGTCTACCCGTCACGCACCCGGAACCCGAGTATTCGCACAAACACGCCGGATGGAGCAGCTACTACACCGTCCGTCGCTATCTGATCGTTCGGCCCGGTGCACTCCGGGCTGAACACTGCGACGCGATTCGCTTGCGGTGACGCGCTTGCCAGTGGGTCAGGGCAGGCAGCGGAAGGGACGGCGACGGCGCGCGAGAACGAGCAGTGGCCCAAAACGTCGGACCGTCGAACGATTCCCGCACGAGACGTCTCCCGTAGCGATGCCGGTGAGAGCGGCACACCTAGACTCCTGCGCATGACCGCTTCGTCATCCGTGGACGTGTCGCGGCGCCGACGCCGTTCGGCTCGTCGCCGCCTGTCCTTCTTCGGCGTCCTCGGCGAGCTGCTGATGACCGCAGGGGTCCTCGTTCTGCTGTTCCTCGCCTGGCAGCTGTGGTGGAACGACGCCGTGATCGCGGGCCGGCAGGAAGATCAAGCGGCCGAGCTGCGCCAGAGCTGGGGTGATGACGCCCCGTCCGCTGAGGCGCCGTCCGAGCCGAGTGCTGAGCCGGCCGCCCCCGGCGACCCAGTGATCGCGCCAGTCGCAGCTCTAGACACCACGTTCGGCAACCTCTATATCCCCCGGTACGGCGAGGGGTGGGTGCGCACGATCGCTGAGGGCGTCGACGCGGAGAACGTGCTCGACGTGGGCAGTATCGGCCACTACCCGGGAACGCAGATGCCCGGCGAAGTGGGGAACTTCGCGATCGCCGCGCACCGCTCCGCCGCCGGCGGAGGAATGCACCTCATCGATGAGCTGCAACTGGGTGATGCGATCTACATCGAGACCGCCGACGGCTGGTACACCTACCGGTTCCGGAACCTCGAATACGTGCAGCCCTCCGAAGTGCAGGTCATCGATCCGGTCCCCTGGACGAGCGACGTCGCTCCGACCGACCGCCTCATCACGATGACGAGCTGCAATCCGCTGCTGTCGACCGCGGAGCGGATCATCGCCTACGGCGTCTTCGAGTCGTGGCAGCCCCGCTCCGCCGGAGCGCCCGCCGAGCTCGCCGCGTCCCTCGCGACCTGACGTCCGGCGTGGTCGCCGGCGCCCTGACGAGGGCGGCGAGCCGATTTCGTGCTGCGGCAGACGTTTGCGGGTCGGGTGGACATGTACAGGATGAACCCGCTTTCGAAGGAGCCCGTCATGACTGCCGCCCCTGACCGAGACCCCCTGGACGTCCTGCTGAATGAGTCCAGCCCCCGCACATCGACAGTGACGGACGACGTCGCCGCCGAGCTGGCCGAGCTGCAACAGCTCGCGGCGGCAGAGGCCCGCGTCAGCCGCCACCGCTGGGCCCGTCCTGCGGTCGCCGGAGTCGCTTCGCTGGTACTACTCGGTGGCATGGCGACAGCGGCCGCCGCGGCGACGGGCGCGTGGTCGCCGTGGGCGGAGACGCCGGACGCCTCGATCACCTATTCGCTGCCCAGCGGTGTCCAATGCGAGGAGCGCATGGGAGACGTTCAAGGGACCGATCCGGCGGCCGTCGCCGTAGTCGAGAACTTCTACCAGACGACCGACATCGACGCTCTCCTCAGCGACGGTGCGCTCGAGGAGACCGTCGCGCAACTGCGCACCGAGGACCAATCCTTCATCAACGCTGACGGATCCCGCACGTCGGCCGGCTACGGCACCGAGTTCTACAACGCCGACCGGGAGTACTCGACCGCGGTTGGACGCATCATCAGCAACGCCCTCGACGCCGAACTCACTGCGCAGAACGTCGACGTCGACGCCGCGAACATCAGCATCGCCGGCGAAGCCCACTGCCCCGGAGCGACCTGGTGACCCGCAGGAAGATCGATGAGGCGGAGCAACTCACCGAGGCCCTGCGCGTCGCCTCGCCCGACCTGCTCAAGTACCTACAACGCCGCCTCCCTCTCGAGGACGCCGCCGACGCGCTCGCGGACGTCATGCTCACCGCATGCGCCGTGTCAGCGCCCTCCCCCGCACCGCGGAGGAGTCGAGGATGTGGCTGTTCGGCATCGCCCGGAACGTCCTCTCGAACAGCACTCGCACCGAGAGCAGACGAGCTGACCTCTCCGGCCGGCTCCGCGGCGTCCTCGCGACCGCTCCCACGGAGGGACGCCCAGCCGACGAAGGAGTCGACGTGCGCGACGCGATCGACAGGCTCGCGCCAGAACAGGCCGAACTCGTCCACCTCATCCACTGGGACGGCTTCTCCATCACCGAAGCAGGACACCTCCTCGGCGTCCCCGCGTCCACCGCACGTACCCGCTACCAACGAGCACGAGAAGACCTGCGGTCGACCCTGGCGACATCACCAGCACGCGATGACGACGCCAAGCCCCTCCGAGCGGTCCGCTGAAAGCGTCCCGCAGATCGATCCCCTTACGGGACGCGCGCCATCGAAGTGGCACTTTGTGCCGGACCCATCGCGGGGCTCTGCGGCCAGCGAGGATCCGTGGTGTGAGCATCAGCATCGACGGGGAGCACTACCTACTTCTGCGAAGCGCCTTTTGGGCCGAGACGCCGGATGTCATCGGGATCTACGGCTGCGCCGAGCGGGCCCGGGAAGCGGCCGGGGAAGCAGTGGGCGCGTCGCCCGGTCCCGATCGATGGGTTCTTGAGACGTGGAGCGGAGGTGAGCTGCGCAGCAGCGTTCGGCTCGGATGACGTTCGGGCAGCACGCTGGTGGCTCTACTGTGGCGGTGCGGTCGAGAAGTGGGGACTTCGCCGTGAGCAGCACCCGCAGGCTCAGCGGTGCTGCACCCAGATGTTCGGCTCCACATAGATCCCCTCGTCCGCGTCGCGGTCGACGCGCAGCGTCGAGAGGCCGCCGGGGATGACGTACTCCCCTGACGCCGGCAGGGCGATTCCGGTCCACTCCTCCCACTGGGCGACCGTGCCGGTCATCACCTGCGATCGCGGGGCGACGTCGAGGATGGTCGCTCCCATTCGCACGTGTGTGCGCAGCCACGGGTCCAGCGGCAGCCCGTCCTCTCGGGTCCAGGCCGCGTAGACGTCGATCGGGGTCAGCGGGTAGCGCGGCTTCATCGTCGGGCGCAGCGGCACGATCACGTGGTCGTAGCCGACGGTGATGCTGAGGTCGCGGAACGCGCCGAGCAGCGTCCCGGCGAGGCCGGCGCCGGTGCGGTCCGGGTGCACCTGCGCGGCGCAGACGACGAGGGTCGTCGCCTCGCCCTCCTCCTCGAGTGACCGGCGGAGGGAGTCGCCGTACCCGGCAGGCAGACCCTCCCGGGTGACGTCCCACCGGATCGGCACCGCCCAGCCCGCAGCGACCGGCACGTCTTCATCGAGGACCACGAGCTCGAACCGGGTGAACTGTTCGCGCACCTGCGGCAGGTGCTCCTCCGCGAGGCGGTCGGCAGAGATGAACGCCAGCCACCCCGAGCTGAACAGCGCCTCTACCTGCGCGTCGTCGCGCGCTCGCGCGCTCAACACCTCTGTCGACGTCATGGGCTCAGTCTGCGCGCAGGACGGCCGGCAGAAGATTCCCAAGCGGACGCGACGCGATCACGTCCTACATTCAGCACCCGAAGGCTGCAGAGGGTGAGAGCGAGCCCACCTAGAGTGATCAACGTGCCCTCGCTGACAGACCATGACGCCGAATACCGAGAGGTGCTCATGTCTCCCTTGCGCACCAGTTCCGGCTACCTCCCCAAGATGGGTGGAGGGGTTGAGGTTGACCTTGACGGATTCACGAGCCTCTACGGGTCCGACCCGCTGTACCACTGGATGGGTTTTGACTCGCCACTCATGTTCGCCGCACACAAGGCCGCTGGCGGGATGACCTCGCTCTACCGGCAACTCGGCATTGGAAGCGAGCGATTGGTCCGCCACGTACTCCGCGACCAGCTCGCCCTGTCCGAGGAACAAGTTCGATGGAGCTACGAGTTTCCATACGGGGGTGCAGTACGACTGATCACATTGGATGGCCGTATCGAAATTGACGCCGTGAAGGACACAGCGGCAGCCGAGCGTCTTAGAAATTGGATTACTGAACAGCAAAAGGCCCTCAAGATTTCGGTACCTCTCCGTGGTGCCGTATTAGAAGTCCGTCAAGGCTACAAGAGCGCCGACAGTAAGCGTCAAAATGGAGATTTGGCTTCCTCCGTACAGGCCGTAGCTCACGGATATCTCCCGGTACTTGCCATCATGAGCACGCAAATCAATCAGACTGTTCGAAATCGATATACGTTGGGTCGATGGGCTGTCCTCGCTGGCACGACCGGCACCGCCGACACAATGACATCGACTTTTGCCTTTTTCAAGAATGTTGTGGGTTATGACCTCGCGGCATTTTTTGAGCGCAACGCCTCGGTACTACGCACAGAAACGCACGTGGTCCTCAAACACCTTTTGGAAGCAAAATGACTATTCTTGAACGAGTTGCGCGAGATAGTGTTGCGCGTAACGAGTACATGACTTTTCGCGCCAACGCCGGGGTGGGTCGACATGGTTGGCTGCGTCTTACCCCCGCCTACGGTGTCAAGGTAGTGCGCGAACGGCTCGAGCTACTCGAACCAGGGTCCGTTGTAACAGACCCGTTTAGTGGCACTGGAACCACTCCCCTTGCAGCAGCGGAGTACGGCCACCTGGGGCAATCAGTCGATGTGAATCCATTTCTTGTATGGCTTGGAAATGCGAAAACTCGCGACTATCAAGAGGATATTGAGGCGACTCTTCTTGGGGCAGTTTCAGACGTAGTTGATACCGCTCAGTCTTTTCCTGCACGAGACCGCCTTTGGCAGCCTGATATCTTTCGAATCGAGCGCTGGTGGAGCCCTGGATCCCTCCACGGTCTGCGCACGCTTCGGGCGAGCATCGACACCTACAATGGCGACATTCGCGACCTACTAGAGATATTGCTGTGCCGCACACTCATCGCAAGCAGCTCAGCCGCATTCAATCATCAAAGCATGAGCTTCAAGGATATAGCGCCTGGGACCCGCTTCAAGGCAACTGATGACGATGCAACAATTGCGCTTTTCCTCGCCGGTGCCGCTGACCTAGCTTCATCGGCCTCTTCCACCCTTGCCGGAAGTGCCGCAGTGCGACTTGGAGATTCCCGCACAGGCCTAGCCGACCTTGAACCAGCCGACCTTGTGCTCACGTCACCACCGTATTGCAATCGCATGTCGTATATTCGAGAGCTCAGACCTTATATGTATTGGACGCGCTATCTCGACGCACCCAGTGACGCGGGTGACTTGGACTGGCGCGCCATCGGTGGCACCTGGGGAACGGCGACGAGCAAGCTCGCTTCCTGGGCTGCTGAGCATCCGACGCCGATCGACTCGCAGCTTCTCGCGGTTTGCGAGAACATCTCCCGCGATGGTGGCAAAAGCGGACCCGTCCTCGCGGCGTATGTCCATAAGTACCACTACGACATGTGGCTTCACTTCCAAGCCGCCGCCGGCCACGTCAAGCCTGGTGGAAGCGTCTCCTATATCGTAGGAAACAGCACTTTTTCCGGTCACGAGGTACCTGTGCAGAAATGGTACGCGGACATGCTCTCTGCGCTAGGTTATGTCGATGTAACAGTGCAGACGATTCGAAAGCGCAACAGCAACAAAGCCCTTTACGAATACGACGTTTCTGGACGTCGGCCAAGCTTCAGCTAATGAGCCGTGAAGGCGCGTACAGCGTCATTGGGATCACAGCAGGACAGCAGAACGGCTTGATGGCACCAATCACGAAGTTAATGGAGGTCCTGGCTTGACTTGGCACAGCAGCAATTCCGATGCGCTAGAAAAACAATTGGGCATGCTGATCGACGCGACGCGACGCGAGCGAGATTTGACCTCCGCCCGATCTTCGGCAACTCAGACGCGCGCGGGAGTTTTAGTCGGCGCTGCCGGTTTAGTTGGAACTGCAAGCACCCTATCAACAGATCTTATGTGGATTCCATTGCTCGGTTTTGGAGTTGCGGTTGCCCTAGGGATTTGGGCCTTAGTACCGGACAAAGGCCACGCCGTCCCCACTCAAAATTACCTAGACAATGCTACCTCTTACACTCCTGTTGATCTATTGGAAACTATTCTGCGTAAGGAAATTGAGGCAAACGAAGCTAGTGCGAAAGTTGTTTCAGAACGCTCCTGGCTAACGATCGTTGGCTTTATTGTCTTGGTTTTGGCCTTCGGAATAGCAATCTTGTTTAATATCAACGATGCGTTAACCGAACCTAGTCCGCTAAAAGTTATGATTGTTGAGGAATGATGCCAAAGTCCACCGAGCCTTGCCCGCCTGGCTTTTACAGAACAATCTCTGGGAACTGTGTGCCAAATCCCCCCTTGGTGACCAGACTTGGAGAAAGTAAAAAACCCTCAGACTCGAAGTGATGCGGGCGTAACGGTCTACGCACCTGGGCAATCGCTACGATTCACACAGAACACTGTCGACAAAGCTTCGGGTGACCCACCAGTCGTGGTTTCAGTGTGCGGAGTCCGATGAGCATCAAGGTCAACAGTGAGGGCCAGGTGTTCCTTACTCCGCGTGCCTCGATGCGCTGACTGGCCTCGCACCGTCGACCCCAGTACGGGCGGCGCCGTCCGTAAGCTAGGCGCATGTGCGGTCGTTTCGTCGTTAAGGACAACACCGAGGGCTTGCTCCCGGACCTCTTCACGGGCGGCTTCGCCGGAATGCGGCCGAACTTCAACGTGGCGCCGACGTCGCCAGTGACCGTCGTGCGTGAGCGCGACGGGGAGCGGTCGGCGCCGACCGTGCACTGGGGGTTCGTGCCGGTTTGGGCGAAGGACTTCAAGAAGCAGCGGCCGCAGCCGATCAACGCGCGGATCGAGACGGTCGCGAGCTCGCCCATGTTCCGGAAGGCGTTCGCGACGTCGCGGGTGCTGATCCCGGCGGCCGGCTACTACGAGTGGACGGTCACGGAGACGGGGAAGCAGCCGCACTTCATCTACGAGCCCGACGCGGCCCTCGCGATGGCGGGCATCGTGTCGGCGTGGCCGGATCCGTCGAAGGCGGAGGACGATCCGGAGAAGTGGCGCCTGTCGACGGCGATCATCACCCGCGACTCGCATGTAGCGCCGGGTGAGGTCCACGACCGGATGCCGGCATGCATCACGCCGGACGGGTACGACGACTGGCTCGGCGGACACCTCGACGTCGACGCTCTGATGCAGCTGCTCGACCGGGAGTCGTACGCGGTCGCGCACGACCTCGAGCACTACGAGGTGTCCCGCGACGTGAACAGCGTCCGTAACAACGGACCGCATCTGCTCGATCCGCTCCCTCCCGTAGCGGGAGGCTAGGCGGATGACTCTCGACCCGTCGACGGATGCGCCGGCCGCGGCTGACGGTCACCCGCAGCTCGGGTCCATGCACAAGAACGGTGATCGCCGGTTCGGGATCGCAGGGGCGCGCTCCCAGACTCTTGCGGACCGCGGGACCCCGATGCTGTCGAGCCTGTACCACTCGACGGTCACTGAGCATGTGGGGGCGGTGCGGGTCGGAGACGAGCTGCGGGTGGAGTGGAACGGCACTCAATGGTGGGCGTCGTCACCGGCCGGCGTCGTCGGCCGGCTCTCCTGGTCGAAGAGCCTCCGGATCGACGCGACCCACGTCCTCGAAGGGCGAAGTCCGTACGACGACTCCGGCACTCTGCTGGTGCAGAGCGTCACGGTCGACCGGGAGGGCGCCGTGGTCGACTGTGGCGGCTACGTCGTCCCGGACGGTCACGATCCGGCCGAGTGGTCGACGTCGACGCCGGATGAGTCGGCGCGGGAGCTGCGCATCACGCTGACCCCGAGCGCGCCCGATGCGGTGGCGGCGCAGCCGCCGGCGCCGCGATCCTTTCTCCGTAGGCTCCTCGGGCGCGATCACTGGCGGGCTGCCAGCGGTCGCGGCGGGCGCCGCTGTTGGCGTCGAGCTGGCGTTCGACGTCGGCCAGGATCGCGCGGGCCGCGCTGCACCGGTGCTGGTTAGAGTGCGTCCGTGGTGTTGGTGCTGATGGACGCAGTTGTGATGACCGACTACGGGCAGTTCACGGTGACGCAGACAGGCATGTGGGACGGGGACGCGGACCGGTTCTTCGCCGGTCAGGTCAACGGCTGGGTCGCTGCGGCCGTTCCGGGCGTTGTGCATGTCGTGATGGCGCGACGGTCGGGTGGTTCTGGGGTGCGGGTCGAGCTGTGGGAGCGGGAGCCGGCGCCGAGTGATTGGGACGATGTTGTCGAGGTGTCGGCCGCGTTCCAGGACGGTGATGCCGTCCGGTGGGAAGGGTGGGGCGGCATGTCGGGCGGAGACCTCGCTCTGCCGGCGGGCAGCTATCGCGTGCGGGTGAGCGCTCAGGGCCGTGACGCCGGGAATGCTGACGAGTTCGCGGAGGGGGTGGTCGATCGGTACCTTCTTCAATTCTGGCCAGCTTCGGCAGCGCCCGATGAGGTACTCCGCACACTCAGCGAAAACGCCGAGTACTGGAACGGCGCGTGGGGGCAACGGCAATAGGGAATGCGTGACTGCTAGACATGAGGCGACTACCTTTACCTGCTTGGAGAAACCCTGATGGCGCAGAAGCTCACTCTTATCGATGACCTGGACGGCTCTCCGATCGAGGGTGACGGTGGAACCGTCACGTTCTCGATTGACGGCGCGAACTACGAAATCGATCTGTCGGCAGAGAACACCGCCGAGCTGCGCCGCGTGTTCGAGAAGTACGTCGATGCCGGCCGCCGCGTGCGGCGTGACGGCAACGCCGGCTCCTCGGCTCCTTCGCGCGGGAAGAGTGACCCGGAGCGGTTGAAGGCGATCCGGGAGTGGGCGGCGAAGAACGGCCGCAACGTCTCCGAGCGTGGCCGCATCTCTGCTGAGGTCCAGAAGGCGTACGACGACGCCCACTAGGGCGGCGTTACCGTTGACGCTCGGATGAGCGTCGGACGGGAGGAGTGCCGGTGAGTGTCGTGCGGGAGATGTCGGCCCTGTATCGCGGACCGTGGGGACGCCTGGGCGGCCTGATCACAGCGAACGCGGACGGCAGCGATCGCCAGCGCGTGCGCTCGGCGGTCGCTCGGTCGGTGTTCTCGCGCGGCGGGAAGATGATCCACTACTCTCCCGCCGCCTCGATCTTCGGGGACGGCGACGAGCGCGTCGAGCCGTCGCACGAGCTGCTGGCGTTCGCCGCGCATCAGTACGCGGTGCCAGAGGGGTATCTCACCGGCGCCGATGACAACGAGCTGCGCGACGTCGCCTTGCATCGCGCTCTGAACGCGAAGCACTTGCACGGGACGCCCGTCCCGGATTCGTTCACGGTGACGACGCGCTGCCCGACGCTCGGAGGCGAGTTGGGCGAGGCCGGCCACGCGGCGACGGCGCTGCGCACAGCGGAGCGCCGATCGCTACTTACCGCGATTCCTTACGCGCTGGTCGGTGTCGCGTTCCCTGGCCTGCTGACCTGGGCCATCTTCGCGAACGGCAACGACGGGCAGCACTGGTTCCTCGGACTCTTCTTCCTCGCGTTGACGGTGGCGAGCGTGTCGGCGGTGGCGCGGCGTGTGATCGCCGCTGTGAGGTTCTTCCGCCTGCCGCCGGCTACGGCGGAGCTGTGGTCGGACCTGCTGCTGAAAGAAGCGATCGCGACCTACTTCCACGACCTCTACTCGGAGGGGTACCTCCCGCGGGCGTGGTTTCACGACACCTTCTGCCGAAACCGGCCGATCACTCGACGGGCCTATGAGCGGCTGGGGACAGAGACTCTGACCCGCTCGATCATCACGTTCGAGGCGCTGAACGGCTTCCCGAAGCTGCGTCGAGCTCGACGGCGCCGGGACGGCGACGGGCAGCCGGCGAACTGACTTGTCTACTTGTCATCAAGTAAGCAAGTCGCCCTGGTCCCGCTGCTCGGCGGCACTCCATCGGGGTCAGTCCCAGCCTCAACTGCGAGGGTGAGGGCATGGCGAATCCCCGCACTCCCCTGGCTCGTGCCGCGCTGGTCAGCAACGGCATGGTCTGGTTCGGCCTGTCGCTGATGTTCGCCAGCATCGCGGGCGAGCAGACGTTCGCGGCGTTCGCCGGCCAGTGGTTCAACGTCCTCGGCTGGGTGCTCCTCGTCGCAGTCGCGATCGGGCTGGCCGTCGTCGGTGTGATCGAGAACCGGAACATCCGGGCGGGGAAGACGCACAAGGCGCGTCCCCGCCGCTGACCACCGCTCGAGCGCGGGTGGCCGTTCCACGCGCGTGACGGGGGGTCGAGGGGGCTCTCCCCCTCGTGCGGGCCGGCCCGTTCCGGGTCGGCCCGCACGCACGCTCAGAGCATGTAGAGGTGGTATCCGACCGCCACGCCCTCGCTGAGGGGTCCGAAGGTGTCGGCGTAGTCCTGTGTCTCGTGGCTGTTGGTGATGAGGTCGAGCGCGACGCGCTCCTCGTCGCTCTCGTCGCTCATCTCGTCGGGCTCGTCCTCCCACTCCCGCAGCACGCGGTGTCCGGAGTCGGTGACACGCCAGAGCGCCCAGAATCCGGCGAACGTGCCGACCGTCTCGCGCTTGAAGACGAGGGCCGTGGCGGTGGGCCAGGCGTGGTGAGCGGCGGCGGTGAGCAGGACGCGCACGGCGACGTGAAGGGCGCGGGTGTCGCCAGACTCGGCGGCGACGTTGACGAACACTTGCGCGGCGCGCAGCGCGGGGGTGTGTCCCCACTCATCGACGTCGGGGGCGGGGGTCGTGGTGGTAGTCATGGTGGGCCTTTCTGCAGAGTCGAGGGAGGAGGGCGGGGACCGGCGGCTGCCGGTCCCCGCGGAGCGGGCTAGTTCAGGGCCGCGGCGTCGGCGGCGGTGGTGTCGCCGGTGACGACCTGCTCGACCGGGGAGAGCGCGTAACCCCAGGCCGCGAGCTGGCGGAAGTGAGCGGCGGCGCGGGCGTCGCCGCGGCGCCAGGACTCTTTGCTCGTGTTCGCCTCCTGCCCTGCGAGGACGACGGCCAGCGCGACCAGGCGGGCCTTCGCGGGGTTCGCCTCGACCAGCGGGGCCAGCGCGTCGGCGTGGTAGCCGGAGGGCTGGGTGACGCCGAGGAGGGTGTGAGCGAGCGCGTTGCCGTTGCCCATCCCGCCCGACACCGACGAGCGGTGCGCGGTCAGTCCCAGGGCGATGACGCGCTCGGCGTCCTTCGGGAGGGTCTTCCGGGACAGGAGCGTCGCGATCCAGTCGCGGCGCACCGTCTCGGCGGCGATCCAGGCGCGGTTGTTCGCGAGGAGGATGCGGCGCTCGGCGGACTTCGCGGCCTTCTCTTCCTCCGTCTCGGGTGCGGCGGGCGCGTTGTAGGCGTAGCTGAATCCGTGGGCGGCGGGGTCCTGGATCGCGTAGGAGACGTGGGTGTTGCCGTCGTAGATGGTGCTCACGAGGACGCCCCGCGGCTCGATGGTCGCGATGTGCTCGACGGTGACGCGCTTGCCGTCCTCCGTGCGCAGCGGGTCGATGACGACCCACGCGCTGCCCTCGCCGTCGACCTGATCGCGGGTGAGGAGGGTGAAGCCTGCGGCCTCCTGGTTCGCCTCCTCCACGAGGACGGCGATGTGGCGGGCGCGCGCCTTGCGGTGGCGCTCTGCGGTGTGGGTGAACTGGCTCGGGTTGGTGGTGGCGACGGTGATGAGGTCGGCGCGGGCTTCCTCGTCGTCCTCAAATTCGAGGATGATCGCGGCCTGGTCCAGGGTCAGCTCGTGCTCGTGCAGCGCGGTCCGCGCGACTGCGGACTCCTCGACCGCCAGTCCCGCTTTCACGGTCGCGGCCTTGGTGCCGGTGCGCTTGGCGATGCTCGCGGCCGACAGGCCCTCGAACGACAGCTGCGCCCACGCGGCGGTGCGGTCGGCGGTGGTGAGTTCGGCGCGCTGGTCGTTCTCGATGATCTGCTGCACGATCCGCTCGGCGGTCTTGTCGTCGCCCTCCACGACGTAGACAGGGATCGTCGCGAGGCCGATTTCACGGCTCGCGAGGGTCCGGCGCTGCCCCGCGCGGACGATGACGTTGCCGTGCTCGTCGCGGCGTCCGAGCACAGGCGACAGGATCCCGCTCTGACGGATGGAGTCGATGAACTCCTTGGTCAGCGGGGCGCTGGTGCGGACGTTCTGCTCGATCACGAGGGCGGTCGGGTCGATGTGCTCGATGGTCCCGGTTGCGGTGGTGTTCACGATGGTTTCTCCTCAATCAATGTGCGATCATTGAGGCGACGGGTCCCGTGGTTCTAGATCAACTACGGGGCTTTTGTCGTCTTCCTGATCGTTTTTCTTTGCCTCTCCGGCGGGATGAAATCAATTGAGTGGAGTCGGCGGAGTGCCGAGCATTTCGGGCGAAATAAGGGCGCTTGCGCCCGCGTCCGAAATGCTCGGCACGTAGCAGACGGAGCGAGATAGATTGAAACCGCGGAGAGGTGAAGAAAACGGGGAAACGGGCCGCGTAGCGGCTTCCCTTCGGCGGTGCTCCGTCACCGCTGCGCGGGCGGAGCTCGCGCCCCCGGAACGGGGATGCCGGGGAGTGTGAGGGGGTCGCCCCTCACGGGCCGGCCCGGAAGGCCGGCCCGCACCGCGCGGCTACCGGTCGGCGGGCTCGTAGCAGTTGGCGCAGTCGCACGGCCCGCCGGGGTTCTCCGTCCGCTCGACGGCCGCGATCTGCGCGGCCTGCTCCGCCGGGGAGAGCGCCTGCCACCCCTCATCCACCCGCCGGTTCGACTCGATGCGTGCCGCGCGCTCGTCCAGCGTCTCCGGGGTCGGGGTGAGGAAAGCGGCCAGGGCCGCGCCGGTGTCCTGCTTCTCGGCGGGGGTGAGGAACGCGATCAGCGCGGCGGCGTAGGCGGTGCCGTCGTCGGTGACCGGGAATCCGCCGGGGGCCCCTTCTCCGGGCAGGGTGAGCGTGTTGCGGATGTGCGCGAGGATCTCGGCGTCCGCGGCGGTCGCGTCGTCGTCGGACTCGGCGCGGCGGGTGTCGAGGATGAGGGCGAGCTGTTCGGCCGTGGCGCGGCCGGTGTCGGTGGGGGTCATGGTGTGGTCCTCTCAGCGGCTCATGAACGGGGCGACGCGGCGGATCGCTGCGCGGCGAGCGTGGGTGACGCAGTGGCGGAACGAGCCGCTGGTGATGCCGTGCAGCTCGTCGGAGTGCCACGCCTCCCAGACACCGGACTTGCGGCGGGTGACGAGCACGGAGGGCGTCGTCCTGGGGTCGGTGCCCACGACGCGGATGCTCACCGCGCGGGTGTTCGCGAGCGTGAGATAGGTCTTAGCCGTGGTCTGCAATTCGGTGGCGGTCTGCATGGTGTGGGTGCTCCCTCTGGCTGATCGTTTTTCTTTGCCTCTCCGGCGGGAAGAACCGTTTGAGTGGAGGCGGCGGAGTGACGCCCATTCCGGGCGAAATAAGGGAGCGCAGCGACCGCGTCCGGAATGGGTGGCGCGGAGCCGGTGGAGCGAAATAGGTTTGAACCGCGGAGAGGTGAAGAAAACGGGGAATCGGGCCGCGTAGCGGCCTCCCCTCGGCGGTGCTCCGTCACCGCTGCGCGGGCGGAGCTCGCGCCCCCGGAACGGGGATGCCGGGGAGTGTGAGGGGGTCGCCCCTCACGGGCCGGCCCGGAGGCCGGCCCTCGCCCGCTCAGCTCGCCGCGGCCGTCTCCGCGACAGCCTCGCGGGCCGCGCCGAGTTCCGCGGCGGTGCGGTGTCCTTGCACGTCGGCGTAGGCGACGGAGTAGGGGCGCGTCCCGGCGTTCCAGTCCAGCGCGACGGTCACGGTCTTGGGGTTTCCGCGGGTCACGACGCTCCACCCGTGCTTGTGCTTGATCGCGTCGCCCTTGGCGATCGTCTCGCGGCTGTAGATCGTGACCTGTCCGGCGGCGGCCTGCGCCTCGCGGACCTCCGACCAGTAGTCGCGCTGATCTTCGAGCTGCGCGCGCTCGGCGTGCAGCCGGTCGAGTCGGTCGCCGGTGGCGGGGGCGGTCGTCTCGATGTAGCCGCCGCCGAAGTTGTGCGAGCTGCCCTCGATCTTCCGCGTGTAGCCGCGAATGTCGGTATCGAGCCGGTCGATCCGGCGGGCAACCATTCCCGGCGCGTAGCGGGATTCGGTGGTGTGGGCGGCGACGTCGGCGCGGGCGCGGGCGCGGGTGGCCTCGCGGTCGGCCTCGACGCTGCGACCCATCGCGTTGTGGGCCTTCACGATCGCGTTACGGTGCCGCGTCTCGGAGTGGTGGCCGATCTTGATCGGCTCGCCACCCTCCGGGAGCCGATCGAACGCGCGGCGCGCGGCCGCGTCGGCGGTGTCGGCATCCGCTGCTCGCCGGTCGGCCTTCGCGTCGAGCGCGTCGACGCGGGCCGCCTGACGCTCGATGGTCGCCGCCTCCGCCTCGGCAGTCGGGCGGAACGTCTCTTCGGCCTCGATGGTGACCTCGTGTCCGGCGTCGCGCAGGGCGGTCGCGGCGCGGTTGATGGTCCACCACTTCGGCAGGCGGTCCCGGGACTGCGGGACGTACCAGGCGCCGATGGAGCGACCCCAGCGCCAGCCGGACGCCTTCAGGATCTCGGCGGTGCCGTCCCCGCGGCTGGTGCCCTCGATGAGGGTTCCGGCCTCGGGGGTGTGGGTGATGGTGAGCATGCTCTGTCTCCTTCTCGTCTCGGGGGTTCAGTCGTTGTCGCGGTAGTCGGCGGGCGTCTCGCTGCGGTCGTGCAGCGCGTACGCGGCCGGGAACAGGTCGAGCGCTCGCGCGACGTCGACCGGAACGACGACGTAGGCGCCGGAAGCCATGTAGCCGATCCGGCCCTCCCCCACGGGCTCGACGGGCTCGAAGTGCTGCAGCGTCACCCCGGCGACCGCTCCGCTGCGGGTGACCAGGTGCACGGCAGGGGTCTGCTCGGTCACCGGGTCGCGGCCACCGGCGCCGACGATGACCACCTGACGGGCGGTCCGGCTGATGCCCTCCGTCCCGGGTCCGTGGTACTCGCTCTTGATGACCTCGGTACGGGTGCCGCGCTGCTGAGTCATGGTGTGTCTCCCTCTGGCTGATCGTTTTTCTTTGCCTCTCCGGCGGGAAGAACCGTTTGAGTGGAGGCGGCGCAGTGACGCCGCTATCGGGCGAAATAAGCCCGCAGGGCGCGTCCGATAGCGGTGGCACGTAGCCGGTGGAGCGAAATAGGTTGAGACCGCGGAGAGGTGAAGAAAACGGGGAAACGGGCCGCGTAGCGGCCTCCTACCGGCGGTGCTCCGTCACCGCTGCGCGAGTGCAGCTCGCGCTCCCCGGAACGGGGAATGTCGGGGAGTGTGAGGGGGTCGCCCCTCACGGGCCGGCCCGAAGGCCGGCCCGCCGCCTCTCAGCTCTCGTCGTCGCTCTCGTCGTCGTCGGCGTCGAGGATCGCGGCGATGCGGTGCGCGGTGGTGAGTACCCGCGCGGCCGTCTCGCGGATCGTGTCGGCCTTGCAGTCGCTCCACGTCGCGACGTAGCCGACGCTGTAGGCGCTGGTGTCGAATCCGACGAGCCCGGCGACGACGAACGCGACGGACTCGGCTTCCGTCTCCATCAGCCCTCGGTGCTGCGCGTACTCCTCCAGGTCATCGACGTGACCCATCAGCACGTGCGCGGCCTCGTGGATCAGGGTCTTTGCGGCCTGCTCCGGCGACAGGCTGGAATCCACGACGACCGTGCGCTCCTCGGGGGCGGCGTAGCCGTTCGTTCCCTGCGGCAGCGGGCGGCGCTCGACCGTCCACCCCTCGGCCTCGAGAGAGGCCGTCAGCGGCGCAATGACGCCGTGATCGTGCTCCCCGGTGAGCAACTGCGCGATGTCGCGGGGATCCTCGGCGCCCTCCATCAGGTCGGTCTGCTCGATCGCGAACACGGACACGAGCGGGTAGTACGTCTGGACCTTCTGCCCCGTCTCGTCGGTGCTGGTCGTGGTGCCCTCCTCGGCCTCCTCGTCGGCGGCGATCTTCCGCTGAGCGAAGCCGAAAATCTTGATCGCCTTCTCGCCCTTGCGTACCTGGCGGCCCTTGGCCTGCCACGCGCGGAACCCGGCGACGGCGGAGGCGTCGGGGCGCTGAGCGAGGATCAGCAGCAGGTTGCCCAGGCTGTAGCGGTGGAACGAGGACGCGAACGAGAGGAACCGGCGCCACTGGTCGGAGTCGCGCAGCGCCTCGACCTGCTCGGCGATGCTCTCGTGCAGCGCGGCGGCCTGCTCGCGGCGCTCCTCCGGCGTGGTCCGCGGTGCGCGCTTCTTGGCGGCGGTCTTGCGGGCGGTGGTCGTGCTGGTCATGGCGATTCTCCCTGTGCGAGGATCGACGCGACGGGTCCCGTGGTTCTAGATCAACTACGGGGCTTTCGTCTTGTCTGATCGTTTTTTTGTGCCTCTCCGGCGGGAAGAACCGTTTGAGTGGAGGCGGCGGAGTGACGCCTATTCCGAACGAAATAAGGGAGCGCAGCGACCGCGTTCGGAATAGGTGGCACGTAGCCGCTGGAGCGAAATAGGTTTGTACCGCGGAGAGGAACAAAAAACCTCGAAGCAGCGCCGCGCAGCGGCTCCCGGTCGCCGCAGGCGATGTGCGCGAAGCGCACCCCGCCCCGCGGAACACCGGGGAGGGTGAGGGGCCGGCCCCTCACCCTCCCCGGTGTTCCGCGGGGCGGGGTGCGC